>NZ_JBLBUC010000011.1:0-57163 GCF_047290665.1 Streptococcus lishijunsis
AGCAGATATTCGACCTCCTAGTTTTAAAATGAATATATATGTGTGTCTGCTGTCTTTAGAGGGCGGATAAGTCTTTTGAAGGAGAATTTATGTTAGCGATTATTGTTGTTGTGATTTTGATAATCTTAACATTGACTGTATATGCTGCAATGCGCTTATCTAGTCAATTATCGAGATTTGAAGAAGAATCAACATATCTTTAACCTGAGTAAGTTATAAAACTGCTTTTTCAGATAGTAAACCGATAAGACAGTCTGAAAGATGACCTGAGCAAGTCTTAAAAAGGCTCTTTTGTTTTATGTAAAGAGAGGAATATTTTTGTTATGGAAATTACACGTATTTATTTAGATCAAAAAGAGGTGTTAGGTACAAAAGCGTTTGTTAGTGGAATGGAAGATGTCCCTGCTACGCAGTACTCACCAGCTTATCGTATTTTTCAGCTAGATTCTGTCAAAGAGCGCTCGGCATTTGTGATTTGTGATAACCCTAGAAACGCTGATAGCGTTAAGACAACCGCTCAAATTGAAAAGACAGATGGTTTTTCAATTGTGCATCGCACATTTACACATGCAGGTAAACGCTATTCTGAACCAGTATTTTTAGTTGATGGTCTAAAAGTTAAAAAATAAGGAGATAGATAATTATGGCAATTAAATTAGGAGCAACTGAAGCAATTTCAAATTTTGATATTAAAAAAACGTTGGGAGAACTTCTCTTCTTAGAAGTACGTCCAGTTTATGAGTTTGAAGATTATGTTAACGAAGAGACAGGTGAAAAACGCACTCGTCCGACTGATGTTATCAGTGAATATGATATTTATTGCTTATCTTCTGTTGTTAATGGTGGCATTTACATTACAGTTCCAGCAACAGCCAAAGGTGTAGAGATTGATGAAGAAAAGGCTTATCGTGAACCTATTGTGTTTGAAGGTTTATCAGCTCGCTTGTGGGAACGTCGTGAACGTCGCACTGTAGGAGGTCAAGAGCGTACTGTGTCGACAGTCGGTACAAAAATTCGTGCTAACGATTTTAAATTAGCCAATGGAACAACTGCGCCTGCTCAACCTAAACAAGATAATCAGGATAAAAAAGGGTAATGATTGATGAAGTTATGGACTTATAGAGGTTGGCGTGTTAGAAAATATTATCGTCACATTAAGTTAATAACCTTTTTACTCTTTTATTTTCCTTTTTTGGTGATAAATGGATTTGGTCATTATTTGAATTACACAAAAGCAACGGATAGTCCTTACATTTATGGGATTATCTCTGTTTTGTGTTTAGTTATCCCAGGGATTGCTTGTTATCAATTAAACCGTTTTTTGTATGAAAAAGTCCTCTTTTTTGGACGTTTAGATAATTTAAGGATTGCTAGTAATTATTTGTACGAAAATGGATTTTACTACACTAAAAAGCCAGCTAATGGCAAGGAAAAGATAAAGTTTCCGAAAGTCTATCTAAAGCGTGACACCTACGGTCTAGATCTTACCTTTATTTTACAAGGTAATAAATTTCAAGACAGATTCCTTAATATGGGTGGTATGCTTGAAACTATGTTTGATGGTGACTTTATGGCAAAAACATTTGAGAAGGGTTTTGTAACCTATACGATTATCCTAGATCAAATAAGAGGTCGTATCAATGTTGGTGATGTAAAAGTAGATAGCAATGGCTTACGCTTAATGGATAGCGTTTATTGGAATTACGACGAACAGCCGCATCTTCTTGTTTCTGGGGGTACTGGTGGCGGTAAAACGGTAACCTTGATGTCTATTATTAAAGGTCTTGCCGAAGTAGGAACAGTAAAAATTCTTGATCCTAAAAAATCCGATTTTGTCGGTTTAAAAGATGCCCCTGTTTTCAATAAGCAAGTTTTCTTTGAAAAAGAAGATATGATGAAGTGTATTGAAGACACAGTAGAAGAGATGAACAGACGTTATCTTTATATGACTAATCATAAAGATTACGCTGCTGGTAAACGTTATTCTGACTATGGTTTACGTCCTATTTTCTTGATTGCTGATGAATGGGCAGCCTTTATATCAACGTTAAAATTCGGTGAAGAATCAACCGTTATTGAGATGTTAACTCAAATTGTCTTAAAGGGTCGGCAAGCTGGGGTTATTATGATTCTGGCTTTACAAAGACCTGACGGAGAGTATATCAAAACGTCTATACGCGATAACTTTATGAAACGTTTATCAGTAGGACACTTGGAAGAACAAGGATATTTTATGATGTATGGTGATGCTAATAGGTCTAAAGTATTTAAGAAGATAGATAAAATCAACGGTAAAAAAGTTCGTGGAAGAGGGTATATCGCAAATGGTGGAGAGATAGCGCAAGAGTTCTTCTCACCATATGTCCCATTTGAAGATGGCTACTCTTTCCTTGACGAGTTTATGAAGATGCCAGTGTTGCCTGAAGATCCGTCTATACAGTATCAATTTCCATCAGATAAAGAGGAGGAGAAAAAGACAGAAGAGACCAAAGAGGTTATAGAACAAGATGATACACCTTTAGAAGAAGACTTTAAAACCTATAGCACCGCTGATCTAGCTAAGAAGCTAAAAGTCTCTCCTGCTGTTGTTAGAAAAGTAACAACGACTATTCTAGATTTAACAGAAGTAACGTTTGATAAGGACGATAAGGGACGTTATGTGTTTAGCGAAGATGATTTAGTGATGTTTACCTCGTTAGTTGATCGTAAAGAGACTTTTGAGGGAACCTGGTCTGAGCTGGTAAAGGAGTATTTTGGCGTTTAATTACTCTATTTTTATAGGGCGTTATGCCCTCTATCATGGAAAATAGGGACAAGTGCAAGGGACAAGTGCGAGCATAAGCGAAGCACGCCGTCCTGCCGCACGCCGTCCCGTTTATTTTCTATGGTAGAGGATATAAGCTTACCCCCCTAATACTAATAGGGGGGTAATCAAGGGGACAAACAGTCAACTCCGCTCCCCTAGCCGAATCTAGGTAGCTTTTAAAAGAGACAGAAGGAGATTTTTAACTAAAATGAGTAAAAAGTTAGAAAAAACAATATCAAATACAGAGCTAAAGCAAATGCGCAGAGATATTGAGTTTAACCAAAAGCAGATGGCTAGTTTGTTAGAACTTAAATTAGATACTTATAAAAAATATGAACAAGGTAAACGAAATATTCCTAAAGAGGTGGTTGTTCGCTTATACAATGTTTTAGCAAGACGTTCAGGTCATTCGTTCGAAGGTGGTATTGACTGGTTGAAAATCAGATTTAAAACACTAGATTATAAAGCGGTCATCAAAAAAGTGTTAAAAATGAAAATCAGTGCGTTTACGGATAATGATAAAACATTTTACGGCTATGAGGATATGTTAACCTATGGCAATATCCGGGTTTTGTTTCATCACGATCCGCTAAAAACAGAAGAAGGAACATTGATTGAATTTACTGGTATCGGTTGTCGTGAATTTGAATCAATTTTGTTGCAACAAAAACGTGAGTGGTGGATGTTTCTACAAGACGTCTTTAATTTTGCGGAAGAATATCGAGAGCATATGGAAATTGATGATTTTCTAGCTTTCACACGTTGTGATATTGCTTTAGATGAACTTTATAAACCAGAAGGCAATATTGAGTTACATGATTTTAAGGCACGTATTATAGCTAAAAAAATCAAAGTAAATACGGTTGGTAAGATTGGTTTTGTAGAAGGCTTGCAAAGAGTCAAAGGTCGTTTTTTAAATAATGGTTTAACCATTAATATCGGCAGTCGTCAATCGGATGTTTTTATTCGCTTCTATCAAAAAGATTATGAGCAAGCCATTGTTAAGAAAGTACCTGCGGATTATATTCGCGAGGTCGAAGGTTTTAAAAACCGTTATGAAATTGAGCTACATGGCGTTAAAGCTTATCAAGTGATCCAAGAATACGTGATGGGAACTGACTTGCTTGAAATTGGTTGCAAGATATTGATTAAGTATTTTGAGGTCTATGATTGGGATGATAAGTTAGATCTGAAATGGCAAGAATTGGTTGGCCTTTATGGCGGTTATAAATTCGTCACAAAACCTAAACGCTATGACTACTCTAGAAGTAAGAAGTGGCTTGCAAGAGCTGGCGGTGGAGCTATGTTGATGGTTAATTTTGAGAGTGTTTTAAGAGAACGTAACTTGCTAGGCGAAATAGTCGAAGAAGCAGAATTTAATGCTAAGCAGGAGAGGACGGCACGTATTATGGCTGAGAAGTACGGCGAAGATTACGAGGAGGTGTTAGAGCTTGCTAAGAGATTTGGATAACATAGAAGGTGTTTTTGTTAGGGATTTACCAAGATATTTTGAAGAATATTATTTACAGTTTAGAAAATTTGAGGATATAGCTGAACTGATTGACCATTGGGGCTTGCTTTATAATGGTGAACCAAAAGTAGATAATCGTCAAGTGCTTGATTATATGAAAAAGAGAAAGGAAAAAGATGAAGCTAGAGCTAAGCGCTATTTGACTAAGAAAGGTCGTATGAGGCAGAGACAAGGATTGTTAGATGAGTTGAAATGTTATAAGGTATCGCAGATGAGAAGGAGCGTTAGGATGACAGCTGAGATACTTTATCGGACAGGACATTGTGAGGTAGTTATATGAGTAGATATGTGGTGGTTGCTGATTTTGATTTGACAGATGTTGGGACACGTTTTTCGTTAGAAGAGGTTAGAGATAATGTTAATCGTGAATCTGGTGAAATGTTAGGACATTATTACGATGTTAAAGCGCTAGATGGTCGTTTTAGACGAAAGATGTTAACCGTTAGGGTTGATACTTATAATCGTGATATTACAAATGATGATATTGTCAAGAATGAGCAAGTGGTGGTGACTTTTAAAAATATAAAAGTGTCTAGCATCCAGCCTAGAAGAGCAGAAGGGCTTCGTGTTTTCTATATAGCTGATGAAATAGAAGTGTTAGAGAAAGTTCCAATTGAGTAAGATAATGAATAGCCAAAATATTACAAAGGTAGTTGATAAAATATTATCAGCAAAAGATGTTACCAGGGCAGTTGAATCTATTATCTATATGTTGCCAGATCGTGTATTTTATTATCCAGAATTACAAACAAGACATTTTAGGGGTTATCAGATGTATTTGAATGAGTTGATAGATGAAGTGAAATATCAAAAACCGATGACAGCGTTAGTTACTGAACAAAATTTAAGACGTAAATACCCTAAAGATAGCTTGTTGTGTTTAGCAGGAAGTAAGAGACGATTATTGATTTTGGGAATTTTAATGCAGGAACAAAATGAGCGAAAAGAACTTCTATTAAAGATGATTGATGAACATAGTTTACAAAATAGAGTGATAGCTTTAGGGGAGTGTTTATAGTGATTGTTTTTAAAAAAACTTAAAGAATTATGAAAACAAAAAGTTGCACTCAAGGTTGATTTAAATAATCAGGGGAATGTTATGAGAGCATATCGTTGTCGCGATCCAACAGATAAGCAAGTTGTTGTTTAGTTTATTTTTTTAGATAGTATAGGAGAAGTGTAATGGAACGTACAGAAGCGGATAAAAAGTTGTTGTTTGTAACTCAGGAGCTATCAGACTTATTGACAAGTCATAAATATGATGAAGCTTGGACAAAAGCTGGAGAGTTACATAGTTTGTTGAAAAATACTGAAGGTTTGACATTACCACCTTACATGCTCGATATGTTGAAAACGCATCTGAAATCATATTATTACCAAAACAATGTGGTTAACAAAGCGCATAAAGCAATGTCTGCAATTGGTGGTAAGTTGGCTGATTTTCGATAATAAGTTAAAGCAACTAGTATTAAGCTAGTTGCTTTTTTATTATAGATGGAGGTTTTAATGACTAACGATGAATTGAAAGAAAAAATTATTTATCAGACGACCCCTGCTTATATGTCAAAGATTGGCGATATGGTTTATAATGGCATTTTAGAGCATATTCCCAGTTATTATGAAGGAGGAGCTACTGGTTTACTTGACTGTATCATTAAACGATATGGTGGTCGTTTTTACGTTCCTTTTCGGTTAGGGTATGCTGGATTTAGTCACAGATTTTATTTGTCTTATGATTATTATAATAGTGAGTATAATGTTATCGAGCTTGCTGATAGTCAATTGTCGGAAGAATATTTAGTAAAGGATTCTGATATTCATGGTATGATTCTTGCTTTTGTAAATTTTATTGAAGCACATTTGGAAAAATGGGGGTAGTTATGACAGTAACAGTACAATATAGTAGTTATTCTGATGTATGTTATGGAACACATATTGGAAAAAACTTTCTTGAGTTACCACAAAAGATTATAGATGCGCTCGATGATTACTTCGATGGTGCTGAAATTGACATGAGCAGTGGCTATGGCGCAAACCCAGACAATGTTTATGTAAACAGCTATTATTGCTTATCTAATCGTGATGTTTTGGTTGGCGAAACAAAACTCTTATCAAGAGAAGAGTTTGAACAGTTAGCTGCTGACGATAAGCTAGAAGATTATATCGAAAAGAATTACGAGATGATTGTTGATCGATTATCTGATAGTTGCTATCTGCTCGGTCGTGTTCGTGATGAGTGGCATGTTTTAACTTGAGTCAAGAGAGGATAATTCCTCTCTTTTTGTTTTTGGAAAATATCACTGAAAAACAATTTAAAGTCGCTTTTGAATGATACGGAAATGATTTAGTAGATAGATTAACCTATCTACAATTCTATGATTCTATCGAGGATTATGTTGAAACAGTGATAGAGCATGACGATCGTGTATAAGCTTAAGTTCTAACGGAGTAGTGATAGAAGAGATTTAATTACATGATAGTTGAATTGTTGTTTTATTTTTTTATATTTTTACTTTATGTAGATTCCAACCTTATTTTTTTAAAGCTATATTTAAAAAAAGATGAGGTAGAGAAAGAAACGTATAAGTCGCTTGTTTTTGGGTCATCCAATTTTGAGCATTTAAGTCTTAAAAGACGGTGGTTGCTAGATTTACATTTTGTAAGTTTTGTTCATTTAGTAGCACTTGCTTTTATAGTTAAACTAATGCTAGATGTCTATTTACCTTGATAAACGATATTTTAAAGAGTTATCTATGTGGGTTAAGCTGGATATTATTGTTCGTTGAAACAGTGATAGAGCATGATGATCGTATCAGTTTAAGCTCTAATGAAGTAGTGATAGAGGAGGTTTAATGATTTTTAATATTTGGCTGTTTGTGTTGTTTTGTTTGTTGGTAACTAGTCCATTTTATTCTAAGAGAATCTATGAGATTTTGTTAAGAATAAACATTAAAATAAGACCTGAAAATGATGAGGATATTCCCAAGTTAGCACTTAATATTATTATCTTATATCTAGGTGTAACATTCCCCGTTATGCTTATTTTAGAAATAATATACGATTATTTTGTTTAGTGGCTATCTGTGGTGTTGTTTTATGAAGAAAATAGTTATTATTTTAATTGTATCTGCGTTTTTTAGTTTTTGTGCTTATCGGTTTTGTATAGTCACACCTTTTTTTAATGCTGTTGCTTTCCCTTTTTCTGTAGTGTTAGGGGCGATAGGAGGAGTGGTTTTTTATGATTGGTTATTTGGGGATCGTTAATTATTTATACAAATAATCTTTTATTGAAATAGTTTTTAAAGGTAAAGTTTGGTTTTTGTAGGAACTGTTTATAAGAATTTGCAGTACAATTTTTCTTTCTGCATAAAATAGTTGTATTATAAAATAATATAGTAGAATAAAACCTAGAATTGTTAAAATAAGCAATATATAAGCCACTAAGTTTTCGTTGTTGAAAAATTCTGGGTATTCCATATGTTGATTGAATTGTTTAGAGGAAACATCAAGATATTTAAGATAGATGTTAATTATTGCATTTCCTAATAATATGACTACAGTTGCTAAAATACCACAACTCCATTTCGTGAATTCTATAGATTTTTGTATAGCATTCTCTATTTCGGTTATCAATTTATTTCTATCTGAATCTTGGAATTTATTTTTGATTGATAACGTTGGTTTGAAGACTTCTTTTCTAATGTGTAGGGTAATCTGTCTAATGATAAACCAAATCATGGATAATAATATTACAGAGTTGAGTAAATATGTTTCGTCGTTGGTTGATCTGCGACTTATTGAAAAGAGGAGAATCATTATAAATAATATAAGCAATAAACTTTTTTTAATAACTTCACAAAATATTAACCATCTAGGTGATATGTGTTGCTTTATTTCGTTTAGAACTAAAAAATAAAAATGACTCATTTATATCCGCTCCATATTCTGTTGATTATGATTATTTTATCACGTTTTAAAATTAGGAGGTATATCCATGATTGCTATTATTCGGATTTGTAATGAGACAAATAGTTATGAATTGTGTGAGTTGGATCTGATGAAATTTTCAATGGAATTGCAATAGAGACGGTATAGTATGTTCTAGACAGATATTTTCCTATTTAGAAGAGTATGAAATTGAAAATAAAACCTCTTTGTAGTAATAAACTTTAATTTTCAATCCCATATTTGTAATTTTCTTTTGAAATATGTTATAATGAAGGAAATTGTATTTCGAGGTGGTTAAATGATTAAACCAAATATTTTTTCTGAAGAGCAGTGTCAGCAATTAGTTAATATCATTCTTAAAGGAAATAAAGAGTTTTGTAAAGAAATGGAAGAAAAAGAAAAAGTAGAGCCGATTTATTCTGCTGCCAAAAATGGGCGAGGAAATAAGATTGATAGTCATCTTATCAAAGCCTTTAAAGATCAAAAACTCAGCGCTATAAAGAGTTATAGTATTGAAAAAGCTGGACATAATTGGGACTACGGTGAGTATATTTGTGAAACAGCTTATGGTCGAGCTTTATTTATAGTTAAGTCTGATCAGGCGTTAAAAAGAGTTTTTCCTAAGTCTAATAGTAATAAAAGTTTTTCTGAGAATGAGGATAAAAAATATTTTGAAAATTATTTGGAAACTAATCAACAAACAATTTGTCAAAGCGAAGAGCCGATTGAGGGTTTATTTGAGATTCCAGTTCCTCTGTTTGAAGAAGAAAGAAATTCTGAAATCTTGTTAATTCCAAATGAAGCTCCTTATAAAGATATTGTTTTCTTTTTTGTTCTGACCTATAAAACATCTGGCAAAGAGGTAGTAAGTATTGAATTGACTTTCCCTAATCCAGTCTCAAATGATCTGCGGTTGGTACAAGATTTATCAGGATACATCCAAACAAGTCAATTTAATAGTGATGATAATCAAGCTCCCATTAATAATGTTTCTCCTGAAGAAGGTGATGAAGACATGGAAAACTTTGGCGGAGGAGTGATTGAGACGAGGAAAAGTAAGTGAAAAATTAAAACGTAAAGGGGGATTCACTCGTGTTTAACGGTGATATATTAAAACAATTACGTCTTTTATATGGTATGACAAGAAAGGAGTTGGCGGACAAATTAGATATAACTGAGCAAGCGGTTTGGCAATTTGAAAAAAATGAAACTTCTCCTAAAACGTCAGTTAGACTTAAAATGACTAATTTGTTTGGAGTACGTTCAGATTATTTTTCGCAAGTAAGCCCCAAATCAAATTTTGACATGACATCAGTAGCTTTCAGAAATGAGGCAGAAAATACACGAAAAGCCACAGATATACAAGAAACTTATCTAAACGTATTGGATTCTCTTATTGTATTTCTTGAAAGCATAGTAACGATTCCCAATCAAAAAATTATAGATCTAGTAAACCTTATTTCTCAAAAAGAATTAGACAAGAATAATCTAGAAGAATTGGCGTTATTTACTAAAGAGTTTCTAGGTATCTCTGATGACAATAGTGACCTTCTCTATCAATTGGAAAAATCGGGTATTTATATTTTTGAGAGAAAAATGGCTAACAATGAAGATGCATATAGTATATGGTCTAATAGGAATAGACCATTTATTATTTTGGGAACTGGAAAGACTGCTGTGAGACGAAATTTTGATTTAGCTCACGAATTGGGACATCTTCTCTTACACAGGAATGTTGATTTTAGCGTCTTATCTAGAGATGAATTTTTAGAGAAAGAATCAGAAGCCAATAACTTTGCTTCTTACCTTTTATTGCCAAGAGAAATCTTTGTTCAAGATATGATTAATCTTGTTGGAAAACGGGTAAGTAATCCTGATAATTATATTGATTTAAAACGGAAATATACTGTTTCTATACAAGCACTGGAATATCGTGCCTTTAAGTTGGGTTTGCTTACTCCGTCGCAACATGGTTATTTTTATAGATTAATCAATAAAAATGGTTATAGGATTTCTGAGATACTCGATGATGAGATAGTAGTAAGAAGGCCTTCTAAAGTAAGAAGTATGTTAAACACAATTTTGTTAAATGTCTTGACATTAGAGAGTTTATCTAGTACTTTAAAGGTTGATAGTCGTTTCTTAGCGTATTTGTTATCAGTGAAACCACAATTTTTTGATAAATACAAAAAAACGATTAGTGATGAAGAGCGATTTAATAACGTTATCCAGCTGAAAAAAATTTAGTTGAATGTAATTGCTGTTTTCTACTATCTTAAGTAAGAATTGCTTGCTATTGTTCATACAGAAAATGTTGACATTGTAGACTAGATGTTATTTGCTTGAGTATGGTATAATAGAGTTACTCAGAAAGTGAGGAACACGATATGATGGAAGATTTTAATCACCTGAAAGAAACCCTAAAAAGAGTTGATCCTGAAACTTTGTTTGATCAATTTGTCAATGCTAAAGATGATAAAGAAAAAGCTCTTTATTTGGAGCTTTATAATTTGTGTCTTCAGGAACGTCAACGTGAAGTTATCAATCGCACAGAGTTTATAAGATAGTTTATGAAACCACAATACATTATCGTTGCTGGTGTTAACGGTGCTGGAAAAAGCACTTTGTACGAAATTAATCCAGGACTTTTTAAAGGCACTAGACGAATCAATGCGGATGAATGGCTTCGTGAAAATGGTGGAAATTGGCGTAATCTTTCAGATAGCATGAAGGCTATGAAAGCTGTTGTGAAAGACCTTAAACAATCTCTTGATAATGAGGAATCTATTCATCAGGAAACGACTCTATCAGGTGCAGGAAAGCCATTTCTCAATCTGATTAATAAGGCTCATGCTAAAGGTTATGAGGTCACTCTTCTTTACATTAAGTTAGATAGTCCAGAGACAGCTATTAATCGTGTGAGTGATAGAGTTAAAAAGGGTGGTCATGGTGTGGATTCAGATTTAATTCGAAAACGTTATGTCCAATCACTTAAGAATCTTAAGAAAATCTCTAAAGTTGTTGATAGAGTTAAAATTTACGATAATACTAAAGATTTTACTCTACATTATTATCGTGAAAAAGAACGCATCGTCTTTGATATTTGTAAAGGGTCTATGAAGAAATCAACTCAAATTAACACAAAAGAATGAGTATTTATCAAAGTACTTGTAATACAATTAAAGCCTGATAAGGCTTTTTATTTTTGCGGAGGTGTATCTATGATTGCTATTATTCGGATTCGTAATGAGACAAGTAGTTATGAATTGTGTGAGTTGGATCTGATGAAATTCTCAGAAGAACAAGTTCGTGAGCGTATGAGTGAAAGAGGTATCAAAGATGATACTTTTTTTGTTTATGGTTTTTCGGATTGGGGCGTTGATACGCAGATGAATTTGCAGGTCGCGTACATGTTAAAGAAATTAATAGTAGAAGTCTATGAAGGTGACGATGACATTGTTAAATATTGGCTACAATCCCATAGAAAGCCACTTGAGCTTTTTCACGTATACTGGGAATTTATCTCAAAAAGCGAAGAAGATGCTATGTTTGAGATTTTCAACCGTTTAAATAAAGAAACGGTCATCACGATGTTTTGTGTCGAGAAAAGCTTAGCTAACGTCGCACGCTCGCTTATAAGCCAATCTCGTATCCTAAAGACAGACAAAGGCTTTTACTATTCTGAGCATTAAATTGAAAGGAGGTGAATTATTATTTTAAAGAAACAGATGAATTTTTTAAAACGCTCCAAACCTAAAGAAAAGCAGGAAATGAAAGTGGTTAGTCAACGTAAGATGAATGCTTATTTTATAGGTGGAGCTGCAGCATTCTTGTTACTCACTGGTACAGCTATTACAACTAATGTATTAAATAATACAAGCAAAACAACAACACAAGACTTATCGAGCGTTACATTTGGTAAAACGAATGTGGATTATCGACTACAACAGTTTTTAGATAATTTTGTGCAAGATTATTTTACTTATTCGGATGATCCCTCTGAACAAAAAGGACAACAGGAAAAAGTAGAAAGTTATTACGATAATGTTCCAGATACGCAAGTATCAGCTGAGGATAAAAAGCCTAGTCAGTTAGTAGGAGCTTTGTTACAAACTATCAAAAATAATGTAGCAACCTATCAAGTTGTTTATGCTACTGGTGATGAATTATCTAACACGATTACTATTCGTTTTTCAATCCCTTTTGGAGAAAAGAATGGTGGATTTTATGTGTCAGGATTACCTTGGATTGAAGCGGTAAGTGATTTAAAGGCTAGTGGCGTAAATAAGAATGAGAAGTTAAGTTTAACAGCTACTGATAATTTATCTCAATCTGAAAAGAAAGAGTTAGATGATTTTCTAGAGTTGTTCTTTACAAATTATACGACCAGTCAAAAAAATCTTAATTTAATTTCAGATGACATCAAAACAGTAAATGGTGTTATGTTTGAAGGTATTGATTTTGTTTATTATGTTAAAAATACTTCAAGTACCATTGCTTATGTGCAAGTTAAATTTGATATTGCTGGCAATAAGTATAGTGAAAATTTTACGCTTAAATTGGTTCGTAAAAGGGGTGATTATTATGTGAGCAATTTAAAACATACTATTCCAGTTGATTATGCTAAAAATACGGAGGATTCTAACTAATGAGTTTAAGTACATTGTGGACTTGGTTTTTTGATAATATCGGAGTTTGGATTGTTATTGCTTACTGTGCTTGGGGTTTTATCAAAGGTGCTAATGATGGTGCGTGGGGTAAAGCGATTACGCAGTTAGCGATAGGTGCTTTTGCTTACTACTATTCGACAAATCCTGAGTCGGTTATGAAAACGTTAAGTTCTATTATAGCTAAGGTTTTTAACGGAGGGTAAATATGGATCGTCCTGATAAGGAGCTATATAGTTATAAGCAAGCCTTGTCGCAACCTTATTGGATCCAACGTTTAACAGATAGCTTTTCGCTTTCATCAGCAGTTAAGCTATCTTTTTTTATTTATGGATTTGTAGTTGCTGTTTTGACGTGGTATCTGTTAGATTTTTTGGTCTTTTTTCTTCCCTGGGGCTTAAGAGGAGTTTTAAGTCTTGGAGCAGGCATTTATCTTGGAGGGCAGTTATCAGATGTGGTTGTGGATGGCAAAGCTTTTGTGTTTTATTTGAAAGATTATCTTGTTTTTTATATCAAGTATGGTATGAGTGAAAAATCAATCTATATCAATAAAGGTCAAGTGTATCAAAAGCCAAAAGAAAGGAGAAAACGTGTTATTAAATAATGTTGTTAATAAGAGAGACAAACAGATGTTAAATACGCTTTGGGATATTAAAGATAATTTAATGCTCTTAAAAGATGGTTCTGTATTTGCAGTCTATCATGTCCCTCCTAAAGTTATCAATTCTCCTGATTTTAAAGGAAAAGAAAATTTTAAGGAAACAGGTTTTTCTGCTCTTAGTAATTTAAGGCAGTATCATGATTTTGAAATTGCACGAGTGCCTATAGACCAAGATATTATTCCCTTATTTAATAAAATAGCTCAAGATATTGATTGGGAAGATGGTTCAGCTTCTTTGGCAGAGTATTTATTAAATGGCATGGTTGATAAATTATATGAGTCGTTAGGTACGATTTATGAGTATCGTTATTATATTATTGCTCCCTTGAAATCAATTCATGTATCTGTTGATTTAAAATCAGTTGTCTCAGAAGGTTATAGAACATTACGTAATTCAACTTTATCTATTTTTGGTTTAGGCGAACAAGTACCTCTTGATTGGCATAAAAAGTATGAAAATCAGGAGAAAATACTTAAAGGGAAATTAGATATACTTAATGTTAAACGTGTATCTACTGAAGAACATCTATTTATCCAACGTTTGCAATTTTTACGTGGAATGATAGTGAATAAAGACAAAGAAGTTCTTCTTGTTAAAAACAATATTGAAAATGTTGACGAGGTTAATATCGAATTTGAGCATGTTAATATTATGAAATTCTCAAATATGGATGAAACTATTTATCAAGCGGCACTACCGATTGATAGACTTCCTGAGAATGTCTCTTATTTACATTTGCAAGAGGAAATTGACCGTTTAAATTTTCCAGTGGAATCTCGTTATAAGGTACAGTTTTCAACGCCAGTAGGTGTTTTTTCACTGCCAAATAAAGCTAAACGCTCTAGAAGGCGTTTAAAGAACACTATGAATGAAGCAGCTGAAGCTGATGATGCGCAAAATACACAAGTTGTTCGCTCTAGCTTTTTGTTAGAAGATTTAAAGGAAAAAGTAGATGAAGATATACCGTTAGTCTCTTATATGCATACTCTTTTTGTAACTGGGGAAACGATAGATATTTTAAAGTCTAAAATTGATATTTTATTTTCAGTGTTTAGTGAAATGGGTATCTCTTTAGTGAGAGCAAATGCAGATCAACCCTATCTTTTTTATAAAAATCGCTATGGAGAAGTATTGACTAAAGGAGATAAAAATTTTATTCAATCAATGACTTTAGAAGCATTTTGTGAAAATTTGTTTTTTATGACACGAAAAGTTGGTACAGATATAGGTTTCCCAATAGGTCGGATAGACTATCAAACAGCTTCTTGGCGAGGAGACTATAAAGCAGCTATTGAAGCTAGCTCTAGTCCAGTTTATGTCAATCTCTTACAAGCCAATAAACAAGGTATCGAAGGGAAAACAACCAATAACCCACATTCAGCTGTTATTGGTGAAACAGGTTCTGGTAAATCTTATTTAATTAAATTACTTTTTCTCTATCATAGCCTTCTAAAAATGCAATGTCTCTATATTGACCCGAAGCGTGAGGTAAGAGAGCAGTATCATCGTATTTTAAAAGAATTAGAACGTAAGAATAGCTTTCCTGAGTTGCAAGATTATATCAAGAGTATTCATTATGTAACGCTTGATCCTAAAAACAAACAAAATCACGGAACACTTGATCCAATTGTTTTTTTAGAAGGTCAAGAAGCGATTGATCTTGCAGATTCGATGATTGATTCAGTCCTAAAAGATAATACCGATGAGATTGAAACAGCTTATTTAACAAGTATCGAAAAGGTTTTGAAACGTCGTCAAAAAGGTGAAAAAGTCGGTATGTTACATGTTTTTGAGGACATGCAACAATCAAGCTCAAAAGTAGTAGCCGATGCAGGATATAACTTATGGCGTAAATCTCAAAATTCGATTTTGTCTCTTTGTTTTTCAGATGGACAAAATGAAGCTATTAGCTTAACCAATAAAATAACGATTTTAGAGATTTCGGGATTAGATCTTCCTAAGTCTGAGTCAAAAGCAGATCTCACACGCTCTCAGAAAAAATCTTTAGTTGTCTTATATGGATTAGGTTATTTTTGCAAACGTTTTGGAGAGCGAGATCGTACTGTTGAAACCATGTCTGTTTTTGATGAATGTTGGATGTTTAATGCGACACCAGCAGGACGTGAGGTTATTATGGAGATGAAACGTATTGGTCGCTCTTATAATAACTTTCTTTTGTTAGGAACACAATCTGTTCACGACCTAGAAAGTGAAGATGACTCAACTGGATTTGGTACTGTTTTTGCCTTTTTAGAAGAAACTGAGATTGAAGATGTTTTGACCTATCTTAAACTTCCTATCAACGATGAAACGAAGAGTTGGATAGGGAATATGACGATGGGACAATGTATCTTCTATGATACTTATGGACGAAAAGAGCGTATAACGGTTGATGGTATGTTCCCAGAAGTGACAAAACTCTTTAATACTGTTCAAAGTTCTATGAAAGCAACTAAAGCATAGAAGGAGGCGCGATGAACTCTAAAAAGATACTCGTAACAACATTGTTATCAATAAGTTTGTTAGGAACAACAAGTAGTTTAGCGGATGAAAAAAGCTCTCCTTCTGCTAGTGAGCTAAATACCTATCAGCTATCTAAAGATAGTTCAAATGGCTTTCGAACAGGCAAGATAGAAAAGAAAGAGACGGTTGTCAAGGAAAAAGATAGTACAGAAGATACTCCAGCGAAAAAGGAATCCGCCATTGATAATTCCCAAATCACAGAATCCCTTCTTCCATCAGGCACCAAAACACTTAAAGATCTAGCTGAAGAAGATAAAGCAAAGAAATTATATAACGAAAAATTAACATATGAAAACTTTAAAAACGACTTAGATCGTTTCACATCAAAAGTTTACTTTCCTAATGATTTTTTTGGTTTTTCGTCTGAGACCAATTATCTCTTTAATTCGATGGTGCAAGGTGTTTTTTGGATTAATAAACTTTTTTTCTCAATGACAGCAACAGTCTATGAGTCTATCAGTAAAACAGGTAAGTTAGATGATCAGATTATTGAGGTGATCAATATATCAGGAGATGTCTATAAGAGTTTAGTGTCAGGAGATATCATTATCTTCTTGGGAGGTTTGTTTGTTTCTTATGCTTGGGTTATGTATATCAAGGGACGAGCTGGTTTTTTTACTTCTTTGGTAAAGTTATTTGTGGTGTTTGGTATCACAACAGCCTTTTTTACTAAAGCACCTAACGGTGATTACTATTTAGCACGGACATATAATAACGTCTCTAGTGCTGTTACAAATGTAGCTAACCAGCTATCCAGCTTTAATGGTGTATATGGTTCTTCAGCTTATGGTGGAGATAGCAGTGCAACAGTTTTAGATGCTTATTTTATGGAGTCTATCTGGAAGCCTTATGTCTTTATGAATGCGGATAAAGTATCAGATAATCCTCTGTATGTGGATGAAAAGCACAATATAAGCTTGAATGTGAGCGAAGAAAATCTGCGATTATTATTGGGCTATGATGCTGACGACAAGAACTTTAAGCTAAAGGATAAGGAAGGTAAGGAAGTTGCCATCCAACAATTTGTCTATGATGGGGATAAGCCGTTAGTAAAAAATTTGTCAAACGCCTGGGGAACTAAGTTTTCCTATGCGTTTGGTTCTATCACAAAAACAGTTGTATTAGGTATTATTATTGATGCTCTAGCTATTGTAGATTTTGTGTATCGCATCATGTTAGCCCTTCTCTTTTTCCTATCGCCGTTTGTGGCTGTGATTGCTCTTATACCAACCATGCAGATTGTTCTAACGAATTTTGGTAAAAAAGTGGGAACACTGATAGCCTTATCAGGTTTTATGAGCTTTTTTACGATAGGGCTTTTGTATCTTTGGAACATCGTAGAATTAACTATTCAATCGGTTTTTGTAGGCAATTATTTATTGACGGTATTTTTAGAAGTGATTGTCATGGTTATGTTGTGGAAAAAACGTGATTGGGTTATGTCAATAGTAACAGCAGATCGTTTACGTATCAATAATAAAGGACGGTCATTATCTCGATTTAAAAGACGATTTAAAGGAGCTGTTAGAACTAGACGTAATGGTGGGCACAGTTTAGCTAATGATATGACAAAAATGGCATTGGCTAGAAATGCAGTTAGAGGGTTAAGACGACGTGCTGTGTCTAAAGTAGGCACTCGCTTTAAATCCGGTGTAGCAAATATGTATCGCGGTAGACAACTAAGCTATGCGTTAGCTGGTGGTGGTTTTGAGAATGATAATGTAGCTAAAGGTTATGCGAGATCTAAGACAGAAGCAAGGAAAACGTTTTTAAAACGCTCTAAAGCTTCCTTTAGTAGTAGCATTGATAATTTAAGACATGCAGGTTTAATGTTGGCTAAAGAGGGTGCTAATAAGAAACAAGCTAATCCTCAATTGGATAAGCGTTTGAAAAATGCAGCTACCAAGCGTGATACCTCTAAGTTGAAAAAAGAATTGTATGCTAGACGACAAAATAGAATGCAACAACGCATGACAAAACTAGCTGAACACAGTCCTAATAAGCGATTAAGGCAAGAAAAGAATAAAGTTTTTGTTCAGTCTGTTCTGGATAAGAAAAAAGGAACAGATTTAACGGCTAAACAAGTGTATAAGCAGCAAGAAAGGAAAAATCGTATTGCTGGTCGTTCTAAAGAGTACATTTTATCTGATATTCAACACAATACAGGCAAGTCACGTGAAGAAGCTCAAAAAATCTTTGAGAGGTCTCAACAGATAAAAAAACCAAATCCAAAACATAAACCAAACCATTCTCAAAAACAAAAACGATCTAATAAGACTTCTTATAAGGTCAACCAGAAACCTAAAGCTACTAAAAAACAAAAAATGGTATTGGCTAATAAAGCTAAACAGTTTAAGGTTAAAACAGTAAAAAAAGTAACGAGGTAGCAAACTATGAAAAAGTTGACTAAGACTAAAATAGTGTCGCTTCTAGTAGTATTGTTAGGACCTCTTATCTTTTTTGTGACTATGATTATGATATTGTTTAATGTGAGTGTATCAGGAGGTTCTTGTGACGTTAGTTCATCAGAAGTATCCACTACAACATTAACAGTATCTAGCACTGCCTCTGATACCGATCCTTTCCAAAAAGGGACTAAAGCTAATCAGAATGCCGAAAAACTGGTAAACTCTTGGATAAACGTTGGCTTATCTGGAGCTGCCGCAAATGGTATGGCTGGTTGGATAAACTCAGAAGGTGGCTTTGTCATGTTTGGACGTGCCGAAGGTCATTATGGAAACGATCTAGAAAGTAATTCTATAGCTTATGGTAATAAGCCTGTTGGACTTGCTTACTATACGCATGAAGCAGGCGGTGGAACGTATCAGATAACACCTTACACAAAATACGCCCCACTTGGTGACCCTAAATGGGAAGATATAGACCAAATGAACCGCTGGGTTATGAATCAAGTTAAAAATGGCGACTGGGTTGCTTCTATGGATCTGACTGGTGGCAATCATAGCTTTGAACAGTTCGCTCAAATGACGGATGTTAAACAAGCATCGTTAGTTTGGCAAGCTTACGAGCGTGGCTCTGTTGCTCATATCAATCAGCAACAAAAGCAAGATGACGCTCAGAAGTTCTATGATCTATTCAATGGTGCTAGTCATAGCTATGATGAAGCTAAATTTAAAGAGAATTTTGGCTCATCAGCTACTGCTAGCGGTGACAGTAATAGCTCTTCTAGTAGCGAGTCATCATCTAGCTCAAAATGTGGCTCATCTAGCTCTAACGGTGGTGCTTGGGGTGATGATGGTACTGGCTCAGTTAATTATAAGAATTTTAACGCTTGGAAAGCTGACGAATTACCTGATGATTTAAAGCAGTATGCTATTGATCCCAAGTCCCTGGGGCTACAATTTCGCTTAAAAGAAGGTTGGGATGTTATCGCGTGGTCTGGAGGACAGTGCACTGACTTATCAGCAAGTCTTATGTATGCACTGTGGCAAAAAGACGGCAACCATCCAAGTCAACGAATGGGTGATGGTAAAGCAGTGGTTGGCAATTGGGTATCCGCTTTTGGTGGTTCGGTTGAAAATAAGCCATCGGCTGGTGCGGTCTTTTCATCAGCTCCAGGGACTGGTGGTTCTGGTGGAGCAGGTCATACTGGTGTTGTCTCTCATGTGTTTGAAAACGGAGATTATCTGATTGTGGAACAGAATTTTGGTAGCTATTCTGGAGATGATGGTGGATTCGGAGCTTATACGTGGAATTATCGCTATGTCACAGCAGACTCAGATGGTTACACCTTCTACTCACCATCACAAGCTGGATATAGCGTTGTAGATAACGCAAAAACATTGGGGTAATAAGAGATGAAGAAAAAATGGTTTATCATTCTTGGTTTTATTGTATTGATATTATTGATTTTCCGCTTATGGTATTTTCCAAAACATCATAAAACATCTAACAGTATAGAAAATCAGACAGAACAAACGAATAAATCAAGTAGTCAATCAATGACTGTTGAAGAAAAAGTCATAGAACAAGCACAAAATGCCTTAGAGTCAACTAAAATAGTAGATGATGAAGCTTATGGACGTGTGCAACAAACAATTGATGGGATTATGATTTATCTTAATTCTATTGATGATGTTTCTAATGTAGAGGTTAATTACGCTAATCATTTATCAATCACTTATAAGGTTGATGCAGAAACGGTGGTTAGCATGTTAAAAATAGGATATGTTTACGATAAAGAGAGCTTGGAAGTGTATGAAAGTAATTCAAGCAATGTTTATCAATTTACACTGTTGCTTAAACGCGATAATGAAGTGTTAAGTTTAACTGGTAATTATGTAGTCGGTACAGAACAAGTAGAGTTAGCAGGTTTACACGGTTCACCGACTGGAATAGCTAATGAATAGGAGAAAAATAATGACTAAAAAAGATTTGATGAAGATGGTAGCAATCTCTACGGTTGCTTTAGCTGGTGTTGGTGTAGTTGCTTTAGCAGATGATGTCGTTATTGGAGGAGATAGTCAACCGCCAACAGGACTAACAACAGATGGAGGAGGTGTTGTTATTGATAATACAGCGACAATACCTACAATTGAAGAGCAACCTAGCACACCACCAACAAATGAAACAGTGATTGGTACTGATACAGGCGAGACAATTATAGATGGTGGCGGTATTGTTACGGATAAATCAACCGAACCTAGCGTAGAAGTACCTACAACGCCATCGGTTGATGAAACCCAACCTAGTGTAGACGTGACAACACCTAGCCAACCATCGTCTGATCCAACAGATACACAGACAGATACAATTGAACCACAACCAACCCAACCTATTGTAGAAACACCTACAACACCATCAACAACAGAAGTTTTGCCTGTCACAACAGAAACAGTCGCAACGCCTATTGTAACTGAGACAGGTTATAAAGTCATTGGCACACAAGATAGTCAAGTGATTGTTGAAACGTCTGAAGGTACAGTTGAAGTGAAAACCGCTGAAGAAGTAGGCGCAACTAAACAAGATGATGGTAGCGTAGCAATCAAGACCAAAGAAGGGAAAATGGAAGTTCTTCCATCAACTGGTGATTCTAAAACCTATAAAACAGTTTTGGGTTTGGTTTTGATTTTAGGAGCAGCAGTATTTGCTTTTAAAGATAATATTATAAGTCTATTGGATAAGTTTAAAAAGAAAGATTAAGTAGATCCCATCATTGACGATGGGATTTTTTATTTAAGGAGATAAGAATGAGTATTATGGATTACTATATGATTATTTTATATGTTATTATTGTGTTTATTATTAGAAGAATGGCATCAAACGCTTTATCAAGAGGGAATATTACTTTTTTTCTGATCTGGGCTGTGCTTGGTTTAGTTTTGGCTTGCTTGCCTTTGTTATTTATTTAAACGCTGGTGAGAGGAGCAACTATGTTAAATTTTGATGAATTGTTTGAAAATTTATCTGAATTTATTTTAGAGCTAGAGCATTTAATAATAAATAATGTTTTTGATAGGAAATACCAAGAAGAAGTAAAGAATTTTGGTATTGAATTGTTTAAGTTGTGTCAACAAAAACAATTTGATATTGAAATACTAGATATTTTAAATTTGCAATCATTTGATGTGTTGATGAGAAAAGTTCCTAAAAAATTCCAATCTTATGTCCTTTCGAGGATTGAATGGTTTTATGATGAGATTATTGAATCAATAAAAGTTGAGTTATACTAGTTTTTTAAAACATATGATAAAATAAGGAGGAAAACAATGTTAGGAGATTATTCTATTATGGATTTGGTTACTTTAGGAAGCATTATTGCTGCTATTGGAACACTTTTGGGTGCTGGAGTTTCTATAAAGAATTTGATAAGCGATAATAAGGCTTTAAAAGAAAATTTAGATGCAATACCGCAAACAATATCTAGCGGTAATGCTAGTTTATCTGAAAAACTGGTTTCTGAAAGAGAGGTTTTATCAAAGGAGAGTGAAGTTTTGTATCAGAAAGTTATTGATGAGAGGAAAATTTTGTCAAGAGAAAATAGATCTATCAAAGATGATACAGATTATTTAGTTAAGCAATCATTAAAAGAAGAGATGGCACGTGAAAATCTTTATAAGAATACTGAACGAGCTAAAGAAATTTTAGAGACAATGGATATGATGAAAGAGGTTGTCTTAAAAAATGCTTTTCTAAATGAGGAAGTTTCTGATTTAAAAACACAGTTAAAACAGAAAGATGCTGAAATTGAACATAATCTTTTGGTGCTAGAATCAGAAAATAAGGCATTGAAAAAGCAAAATCAGGAATTAAGTGAAATCAATGGTAAGAATGTGATTGCTGCTATTAGTTCTTGTGAAAGAAGTTTAGCTGAATTAGAAGCTTATGGTGAAGCCGAAGAGATTAAGTATATCTTGAAAAGGGCTAAAGAAAAAATAGTAAATGCCCTGGATAATAGCATGGATAAGTAAATCAAAACCACAAATGATGTGGTTTTTTACATTGAAAAAGTATAGGACTTGTAGTAGAAAGGCTAAAAATGGTCGATGTTAAAACAAGGTTAATGATTAAATTGGTAATATATGCTTTAGAGAAAACAAGGCAGTTTATTTTTAGGGTATATGATCAGCAGTTGGCAGAAGATATCTCTTTTTGTAAAAAAGAGAACGAGAATCATCAGATGATTTGGTTTATGTTGTTTACGTTTGATTTCAGTTTAGAAAAAAATGTAAATAACGAATTCAAAAATAGAGTAGATGAGATAATTGAGAAAAGCCGAGCTATTGAAACGACTGTAGATATGTTTAATTTTGCTAAAAATGATATTCCTTATTTTATAGATAATTTAGAAAAGTTATTACCTTAAGTCGTTGATGTCGAAAGTAAGGTCGTTTTCGTAGAGTAGTTTAGACAGTTCGTATAGATAACCTATGTTTTCATGAAATAATCCTGTAGGGGTTAAGTTACAGTTGCAATTTATATGATAAAAGGCGTTATCTTGAGGTTTATATATAATATCACTATACCAGTGTTCTATGCTGGATATAAAAAGATTTTTGAGTTTTGTATTGCTTTCATATAAGGCAACATTGCCACTGTGGTTTCCGTTTTGGACAACAGTAACATTTAGAGGATAGAAATAAGTGGCTCTATGGTTCAGATTTGCTTTAAATGGATTATTAACTAGTTGACCTATTGTTTTTAAATTTTCAGGTAGGCGATGGTGATTCCATAAGGTGCATACTACAGGGAAAAGGTTTATATTTAAATTAGGTATTTTAGTTTCTGTGTGAATTTGTTTAAATTCTTTTTGACAATTATAGCATTTGAGAAATGTAGGAATTATCTCGTATCGTCCGCCTTGATTTTGTAAATGATTGGCATAATGACCATTTAACATTCTTTGGATGATAAATTGTTCTATCTCTAGTGATAGGATTTTTTGAAATTTAAGACTAACAGCCTTAATTTGATTATGAGTTGTATCATTATCGTTAATTAGATCATAGATTGTTTTATAATAAATATTTTTAGGAGAATTATTGATGTTTGAAAAAATAAAAGCATTGCTAGGTTTATTTGTGTCAAACCAATCAGAGACAAAGGATGAAAACATAATATCTCTTTCGGTATCTGATTTTGAGCGTTTGGAGAGTTTATCAAAAGAAAAGATAGAATCACTTAGTATAGAAGAAGTAGCTTTTTTTGCTAGCTTAAGAGAAGAAATTGAGCTTTTGAGGGATTTAATTAACATAGTTGAATCTCCTGAAGAAATAGATTTTATTGAAGAATATTTAGATAAACGGGGTTATGATTATAGTTTACCACAGAATAAGCGTTTTATATGTTGAAAGGAAATCTTATGGAATCACAAGTGATTAGTGTACAATTGCCAACAGTATCAATTCCTATACCAGATGATATGATTTTGATTGATCGTGTTGAGTATGAAGACCTAAAACAAAAAGCGTCTGAGATTTGGTGGGATATGAACGATATTTTAGAAAAATTGTCTATTAGCCGCTCTCATTTTCAAGAAACGGTTCTCTTGAATCCAAAATATAGAGATAAGATAGATATTGATAGAAACCCCATTGATGGCTTTGTTTGTTATCCTGAAAAGCAAGGAAATAAGTATCTGTTTTTAAAAAGCAAAGCAAAAGTATTTTTTGAAGAAAATTTTGTTGAGATATTTAAGAGAGTCTAGTCAAGTATGCTATAATGAAGCATGTAAACCTTGATTAGTCTTTTTTAGTTTAGAAAGGATAATCATGTCAGTATCATTTAGGAAACGAGGAAGTAAATGGTATTATTCTGTAAAGGATAAAAAGGGACGAACAATTGAGTCAAGAGCTTTTAAAACTAAAAAAGAAGCTCAGATAGTAGGAAATGCTAGAAATGAGCTACTCTTTAGAGGCTATGATATAGCTAACGAAAAGACTCTTTATGAGTTGTGGCAAGAGTGGTATCAAACGACAATTGTTCCTCAAAATAAGCGTGAATATACTTTATATCTTTATGAGTTACGAGGTCGTTGGATAAAAGAATATCTGTCTGATGTACCAGCAACAAAGATTAAGTATAGTCGTTATCAATCTGTTTTGACAACTTTAGGACAAAAACAATGCAAAAACGTTATAAGCCGTTTTAATTCTGATGTTAGAAAAGTAATTGCTTTTGCGAGAAGAGACAAGATAGATATAGATGATTTTACACAAGGAGCTCTTATTACGAGTCAGAAAATAGGTAAAAAACCAACAGAAAAGTCACTAACGAATCTGTCTGATTATATGAGATTGAAAGAGGCTATTAAGCGAAAAATAAGCGATAAATATGTTGTATCTTACTATGTTTTGTTTGTGGCTTTAAAAACAGGTCTTAGGGCGGGTGAAAATCTAGGGCTGACTTGGGATTGTATTGATTTTGAGAAGAAGACCATCAAAACGTACAGACGTTACGATACTTCTAAAAGACGGTTTTGTCCACCTAAAACAGAGACTTCTGTTAGAGAGGTACCTATTGATGATGAGTTAATCGAGGTGTTAAGACAGCTAAAAGAGTCTCAAAATAAATTGTTAAATAAATATGCGATAAAAAATGAAGAGAATTTTATTTATTTAACTTATGAAAATAAAGTGCCACTTAGATATGCAGCTAATCAATGTCTGCAGAGAATTTTAAAACGAGAAAAGATATATCCTAGCCAATTAACATTGACAAGTTTGAGACATAGCTATGCTAGTTATCTCTTAGCGAAGGGTATTGATATATGGGTCGTGTCAAATGTTATGGGACACAAAAATATTGAGCAGGTCACTAAAACTTATGGACACTTACTTAAGGAAAAACGGGATAATGAGTTTCAGCTTATTCGTCAGAGTTTAATTTAAAAAGTTATTTTTTGTGCCAATTTTGTGCCAAAGTGTTTATAAAGCTGATAGTTATGGGGTTTTAGGGTCTATATTTTTGTCCCGTGATGAAGAACTAGGTTGCCTTGGCACAAGGGACTTGATAGATGACAAGCACAATTGGTCTTGGTTAGAAGAGATGTGTTTATTTATTCAGGTGGATAGAGGTAGTCATGAAGGGTCTTGGCATGAGATGGTTTTTTACCATTATGATTACCAGCATATTCCAGAGATTTTTGAACAGTTAGCTAAACACTATGATTTAGCAAGGGGCAGTAACACAGATGTAGCCTTATTAGGAAAAGCTTTTAATAAGCCACTTGTGAATTTATCAGCGAGTTATCGATATGAACATCATCGAGAGGAAGAGTTATCGCTAGTCGCTTTTAAGGCCAATCAAGTTGCTTTTGAAGCGTTTATCACATGGATTAACAGTGCCACAGGTAGAGACAAATGGGACTATAAGGCTATCTAATGGAGATACAAAAAAAGTAGTAAAGATAGACTTTACTACTTTTTAATATGTTTAATCACGTCTAAAAATATCACGGGTATAGACCTTATCTTTGACATCATCAAGTTCGCTATTATAGCGGTTAGCGATGATGGAGTGGCTGAGTTTTTTGAATTGAGCAAGGTTATTGACAACTTTAGAGCCAAAGAAGGTAGAGCCGTTCTCAAGCGTTGGTTCATAGATAATAACGGTTGCACCCTTAGCCTTGATACGTTTCATCACTCCTTGGATAGAGCTTTGACGAAAATTATCGGACTGACTTTTCATTGTAAGACGGTAAACTCCGATGGTTGTTTCTTGCTCATTTTGAGGAGAATAGGCATTCTTTTCACTGTAATTGTAGTAGCCAGCAAGTTTTAGCACTTGATCAGCGATGAAATCTTTTCGTGTTCGATTGGAATCAACGATGGCGGTCATCATATTTTGAGGAATATCGTTGTAATTGGCAAGTAGTTGCTTGGTGTCTTTAGGTAGGCAGTAGCCACCATAGCCAAATGATGGGTTATTATAATGACTGCCAATACGTGGATCAAGTCCTACTCCTTCGATGATGGCTTGTGTATCTAGCGATTTCATCTCAGCATAGGTATCTAATTCATTAAAATAAGAGACACGTAGAGCTAGGTAAGTGTTGGCAAAGAGCTTGACAGCTTCTGCTTCGGTAGAGCCCATAAAGAGTAGGTCTATATCCTCTTTTTCAGCACCATTTTGTAAAAGATTAGCAAATGTCTCAGAAGCAGCGGCTAGCCTTGGATTATTACTGTCTTTGGAGACGATAATACGACTGGGATAAAGATTATCGTAAAGGGCTTTTGATTCTCTTAAAAATTCAGGACTAAAGATGATATTGTCTGTCTGGAATGTCTCTCTAGCATAGCGAGTAAATCCGACAGGAATGGTTGATTTGATGACCATAATTGCGTTAGGATTGACTGCTAAGACTTGCTTGATAACGGCTTCAACACTGCTGGTGTCAAAATAATTTTTATCACTGTCATAGTTGGTAGGTGCAGCAATGACGACAAAATCAGCGTCCTTATAAGCACTATCCCCATCTGTGGTGGCATGTAGCTGTAAGTCTTTTTCAGCAAGATAGCGCTCGATATAGTCGTCTTGGATAGGGGATTGCTTTGCGTTAATCATATCGACTTTCTCAGCGATAATATCAACTGCTGTGACAGGATTGTGCTGAGCTAAGAGGACTGCTATGGACAATCCTACATAGCCAGTACCAGCTACTGCAATGTTATAGGCTTTGTCAAGTGCTTTTTTAGCTTTTGGGGGAGTGATAAAGACATCAGTCAGCTCAAAAGAAATGGTATTAGCGAGTTTTTCGAGCTGAGAAAGAGACGGGCTATGGCTCCCCTGCTCGATTTGGCTGAGTGTAGAGCGATTGATACCCGTATTTTGTGCTAGTTGTTCTTGAGAGAGATGGTTAGCCTTGCGGTAGTGTCGAATCATATCAGACAAGGCTTGAGGTGAAAAGTGAAGTGACATATCTTACATCCTTTGTCATTAGTTTCTTATATTATAGGTTATTATGCTATTATTTGCAACAGATAAGCTAATAATAAGCATAAAAAAGATATAATTTGTTGTAAAAAAAGACAACGTGATTAACGTTGTCTTTTTAATATAGGGACGATACTGAGGACAAGCACTACTGAAATGATAAGCTCGCTAAGGGAATTGGTAGAGATAATGAGCGAGAGGACTGTTTTAAAGCTATTGCCGTAAAAAGAACCAAAAAAGAGAAAGATACCTAAAAGGACAAAGATAGTATTGGTTAATGACCCAATCGCACCAGCCACTCCTAGCCCAATTTTACCGCGCCAGTATTTAGCAATATAGTAAGGAAAAATACCTGTCAAAATACGTGGTAAAAAAGCGATAAGAAGGGAAAAGAGATTGCCATTTGGGACAAAAGGAGAAAAAAGATAGCTAGATGGTAGGATGACAATAGTATTAGTCAAGAGGCTGATAAGCCCCATCAAAGCACCCAGACTAGCTCCAATACGTGGTCCGTAGAGGATAGATGCGATAATAACAGGGATATGAATGAGTGTTGGCTTGATAGGGACAGGCCATAAGTTAAAAACGAGGTTAGAGATAAAATGAATGAGCAGCATAATGGCAAAGAAGATGGCTATTATGGCAATATGTTGGGATTTTTGTCTTTTCATGGGATCTCCTAGATAAGATGGTTTTGAGTTGGTAGAGGTAGGCTGTTGATGATAGTATCCAGCTCAGCAAGGGCACCTTGTCCTTTGTCGCCACAGGCAAGAATACTACTTCGAGGAGGTATTTCCTGATAGCCCATATCACTAAGGGTTTTGATATTAGCTTTAGTCGCTGGATGGTTGTACATCTTGGTATTCATAGCAGGTGCAAAGAATTTAGGTGTTGTCTCAGCAAGAGCCAGCGCTGTGGTAGTGACCATATTGTCAGCAAAACCATAAGCTAAATGAGCGATGGTGTTAGCAGAGGCAGGTGCTAGTAAAAAAACATCGCAGGTTTTGGCTAGTTCGATATGATTGATAATCTTTGGGTCAGTCTCTGTCATCACATCTGTATGGACAGAGTTTTTAGAGAGTACTTGTAGGGTTAGTGGGGTAATAAATTGTTGAGCTGCTTGGGTCATCAAGACATGGACATCATAGCCCATTTTTGTCAGTTGATTACTTAAATCTGCTGCCTTGTAAGCAGAGATACTACCAGATACGGCCAATAGGAGTCGTTTGTTAGACATGATGTGTCACCTTTTCATAGATAAGTTGTGCAATAGCAGGTTTGGTGTTGGCTTTTTGGATAGCGTCTTTAGACACTAAAAAGCCAATGTGTTTATTAGTATCAATATGGGTTAAGTCATTAGCTAGGATAAAATCCGCTTTATTCTTTATAAGGCTAGCCTTAGCAACGCTTAGGAGTTCTTTTTCTGACACATCAACTAATAACTTAAAGCCCACAAGAATAATATTAGGATTCCACTCTTTGATGTGGGATAGGAGCTTGGGTGTCTTTTCAAGAAAAAGAACTTGGTAGTCACTATCTGATGAAATTTTAGCTTGGTCATTCTCTTTAGTAAGGAAATTCCGAACATTTTCTTCAGCGTCAAGCTTATCAATATCCGTCATATAGATGGGACGATAATCAGACACCGCCATACTATGAATGCAGACGTCATGCTCTAAGACACGCTCTTGCAGCTCTTTTTGGAGACTAGCTGTGTTGGTGATGATTATGGTAGATAGCTTGGGGTGAGACTGAGGTTTGATGGCATTTTTTGTCGTTAGAAGAGTCACTTGATGCCCCTGCTCCAGAAATGTCTGAGCAATAAGAGCTCCAAGTTGGCCTGTGGAGTGATTGGTGATACTACGAACACTGTCGATAGCTTCTGATGTGCCACCTGATGTAATCAAAATTTTCATAGTCATATTTTAACGAAAAAAAGCTTATCCGTAAAGTTTTTTGTGGTGTTGCTAGGACAGGGCAAACCTGCTAAAAGCGAACATTTAAATAATTAAAAATAAAAACGTGCGTTTTTTAAGAGTGTTTGGTATAATGTTACTATCAAGTTAAAGAGGTGATGAAATGAAATCCGATATCGAAATTGCACAAAGTGTAACCTTGCAACCAATCACAGATATTGTTGAGCAAGTAGGAATCACAAGTGATGACTTGGAATTATATGGAAAATACAAGGCAAAATTGTCTTTTGAAAAAATAGAATCCTTGAAGGATAAAGAAGCTGGGAAGTTGATTTTGGTAACGGCTATCAACCCTACACCAGCAGGAGAAGGGAAATCTACTATGTCTATCGGACTAGCTGATGCCCTCAATAAACTAGGTAAGAAAACCATGATTGCGCTTCGTGAGCCATCCTTAGGACCTGTCATGGGTATCAAAGGTGGTGCAGCTGGTGGGGGCTATGCACAAGTACTACCTATGGAAGATATCAATCTTCATTTTACAGGGGATATGCATGCGATAACAACTGCCAATAATGCCCTGTCAGCTTTGATTGACAATCACCTTCATCAAGGAAATGCGTTAGGAATTGACCAACGTCGTATTATTTGGAAACGTGTTGTTGACTTGAATGACCGTGCTCTTCGTCATGTGACAGTGGGGCTTGGTAGCCCAGTCAATGGTATTCCACGTGAGGATGGTTTTGATATTACGGTTGCATCTGAAATTATGGCTATCTTGTGTTTGGCAACAGACCTAGCCGACTTAAAGGAGCGCTTGTCTAATATTGTCATTGGCTATCGTTTTGATCGTAGCCCTGTTTATGTTAAAGACCTAAAGGTTGAAGGCGCTCTGACCCTTATTTTAAAAGATGCCATCAAACCTAATTTGGTGCAAACGATCTATGGTACGCCTGCTTTGGTACATGGTGGTCCATTTGCCAATATCGCCCATGGTTGTAACTCTGTTTTAGCAACAACAACAGCGCTGCGTCTTGCTGATTATACTGTTACAGAAGCTGGTTTTGGAGCGGATTTGGGGGCTGAAAAGTTCCTTGACATCAAAACACCTAATCTTCCAACAAGCCCAGATGCTATTGTTGTTGTTGCGACATTACGTGCTCTTAAGATGCACGGTGGTGTCGCTAAAGCAGACTTAACACAAGAAAATATCGAGGCTATTAAGGCTGGTTTTGCCAACTTAAAACGCCATGTAAACAATATGCGTCAATACGGTGTCCCTGTCGTAGTGGCTATCAATGAGTTCGTCTCAGATACCGAAGATGAGATAAAGACACTCAAAGAGCTATGTGATAGTATTGATGTGCCTGTTGAGCTAGCTAGTGTCTGGGCAGATGGTGCTGAGGGAGGTTTAGCTCTAGCGCAGACGGTTGTTGATACCATTGAGCAACATCCAGCAACTTACACACGTCTCTATAGCGACCAAGATAGTCTTGAGGAAAAAGTAAGTAAGATTGCCAAACACATCTACGGTGCTAAAGGTGTCGTCTTTGGTCCTAAGGCTAAGACGCAGTTGAAGCAGTTTGAAGCATTTGGCTGGGACAAACTTCCTGTTTGTATGGCAAAAACACAGTACAGTTTCTCAGATAATCCAGCATTACTTGGTGCACCAGAGGATTTTGAGATTACTATTCGTGAGTTTGTACCAAAGACAGGCGCTGGCTTTATTGTGGCTCTTACAGGTGATGTCATGACAATGCCAGGCTTACCAAAACAACCTGCAGCGCTTAATATGGATGTCTTAGAGGACGGAACAGCTGTCGGCTTATTCTAATGACTATCGTAAAAAGTTGTTCTTTAAGGAGCAACTTTTTTGTGATATAGTGATTTATCTGTTCAAGGCTTTATGCTATAATAAATAGGATTGTATTTGAAGAAAAGGAGGAAGTTATCATCGCAAGTCAATCAAAACCAGTCTATTTGCTTGAAAAAGGACATCGTGGGATGAAGCGTGTCTTATTTAGCCGCGCCTTGTTGATTTTTGTACTGCTATTTGTGCAATTGCTGTTCTTAGCAGCAACTTATGTCTGGCTGGATCAATATCGTAATTTACTGATTATTTTAGAGCGTTTGTTGTCAATAGCTGCTATTTTTTACTTGGTTAATGGGGAGATGGATGCGATTTCGCGTGTCACCTGGTTGATTTTGATTATGGTGGCACCTTTGTTTGGATCAGCCTTACTGATTTATACACGTCTTGATCTAGGTTATCGTGGTCTAAAAAAACGGATTGACGATTTAACAGATGAGACATCGCACTTTTTAAAAACGAAGCCAGAAATTATGCATGACCTTAAAAGCACTGCCTCAACGACCTATCATCTGGTACGCTATTTTGAAAAGTGTCGTGGTGATTTTCCAGCTTATCAAAATACTCAGGTCACTTATTTCCCTCTAGGAGAAGATTTTTTTGCTGATTTTAAGCAGGAGTTGCTAAAAGCTAAAGATTACATTTTTCTCGAATTTTTCATCATTGATGAGGGGTTGATGTGGGGAGAGATTTTACAGATTCTGGAGCAAAAAGTCGCTGAAGGGGTCGAGGTTCGTGTGATGTATGATGGCTTGATTGAAATCACCAAATTATCAACAGACTATGCCAAGCGTCTGCAAGCTGTGGGGATTAAAGCCAAGGCCTTTTCGCCTGTTACACCATTTTTATCAACCTATTACAACTATCGTGACCACCGCAAGATTGCTATTATTGATGGTCAAGTCGCCTACACTGGTGGGGTCAATCTAGCAGATGAATACATCAATCATATTGAGCGTTTTGGACACTGGAAAGATACAGCTATCAAGTTAAGGGGAGATGCTGTTGATAGTTTTGTCGTCATCTTTTTACAGTTATGGACAACGACAGAAAGAGAGCTTTTAGTTACGCCATATCTTAGAGCGCATGACCAGCTACCAGCTACAAGTGGTTATGTTATTCCTTATGCGGACTCACCTCTTGATAGGGATAAGGTTGGTGAAAATGTTTATATTGATATTCTCAATCATGCACGCCAATATGTCTATATCATGACGCCGTATTTAATTTTAGATAGTGAGATGGAGCATGCTCTTCGTTTTGCTGCTGAGCGTGGGGTAGATGTGCGTATTATTATGCCTGGTATTCCTGATAAACCGATGGCTTATTATCTGGCTAAAACTTATTATCGTCCTCTTTTAAATTCTGGCGTGAAAATTTATGAATATACCCCTGGCTTTGTGCATGCTAAAGTCTTTGTGAGCGACCACAGTAAGGCGGTTGTTGGGACGATTAACCTTGATTATCGAAGTCTTTATCATCATTTTGAATGTGCCACTTATCTCTATAAGGTCGATGTGATTGCAGATATTTACCAGGACTTTTTAGACACCCAAGAGCTTTCTAAAAAAGTGACCCTTGAGACTGTAAAAGCACTGCCATTGCATCAAAAAGTAGCAGGCTCATTAGTTAAGACAATTGCACCGCTGTTATAGTTGCTAAGTTTTTAAAAATGTGATAGAATACTATTATGCGATGAGTCGATAAATGGTTTTGCCATTTTCGGAAAATAGGGAGGTCATTAACGCAAGGAGCGGACTTTGATTAGTTGTGTGAACCTGCTAATCACACCTTGAGGGTGCCCTTTGAGACTGAGTTTTACTCAGTCTCTTTTTTATTTTTATGATAGGCAAGCGCTTTTTCATCTTTTCAATCAGGCTAAAAAGTGATATAATTAACTATTATAATGTTAGAAAATTTTGAATGCGAAAAGTATTTACGGAGGTAAAGACATGGGATATACAGTTGCGGTTGTAGGGGCTACAGGTGCTGTCGGCACACAGATGATTAAGCAATTGGAGCAATCAAGCTTGCCAATTGATCGCGTGCGTTTGCTATCATCTAGTCGTTCAGCTGGGAAGCAACTTTTTTTTAAGGGTGAAGCGATTACCGTAGAGGAAACAACCAAAACAGCTTTTGAAGGTGTGGATATTGCCTTGTTCTCAGCTGGAGGTTCTACGTCAGCGCTGTATGCTCCCTATGCGGTAAAAGCAGGTGCCGTCGTTGTTGATAATACATCACATTTCCGCCAAAATCCTGATGTGCCTCTTGTTGTACCAGAAGTCAATGCACATGCCATGGACCAGCATAATGGTATCATCGCTTGTCCTAATTGTTCGACTATTCAGATGATGGTAGCTTTAGAGCCTATTCGCCAAAAATGGGGCTTAGATCGTATCATTGTCTCTACTTATCAAGCCGTGTCAGGTGCAGGAGCTAGAGCTATCGAAGAAACCAAGTCACAATTTAAGGAAGTCTTAAATGATGGCCGCGATCCTAAAGATGTGACGGCAGAGATTCTACCAAGTGGTGGGGATAAAAAGCATTATCCGATCGCTTTTAACGCACTTGCGCAGATTGATGTCTTTACGGACAACGACTATACCTACGAAGAAATGAAGATGACCAATGAAACCAAGAAAATTATGGAAGATGACAGCATTAAGGTCTCAGCGACTTGTGTGCGTATTCCTGTTTTATCGGCTCATTCAGAGTCTATCTACATCGAGACAAAAGACCTAGCACCTATTGAAGAGGTTAAAGCAGCTATTGCTGATTTTGATGGGGCAGTGCTAGAAGATGATCCTAAAGAGCAGCTATACCCACAAGCCGTCAACGCAGTTGGTAGTCGAGATACCTTTGTGGGACGTATTCGTAAAGACTTGGATGCTGAAAAAGGTATTCATATGTGGGTAGTTTCTGATAATCTTCTCAAAGGAGCTGCTTGGAATTCTGTGCAGATTGCAGAAACCCTTCATGAGCGCGGCTTGGTTCGTGCGACAAGTGAGCTCAAGTTTGAGTTGTTGTAGTTTTTGACGAGTGAAATCAAATCGTCTATCAGTCTGCTTTTGTAACAAATAGAAAAGAGAACATTATGTCAATTGACGCTTTAAAACAAGTAAAGCTCATCACAGCTTTAGTGACACCATTTAAAGAAGATGGCTCTATCCATTTTGATGCACTGCCTAAGTTGATTGAGCATTTATTAGAACATCACACAGAAGCCCTCTTATTAGCTGGGACAACAGCTGAGAGTCCGACATTGACTCACGATGAAGAGCTAGAGCTATTTGCGGCCGTTCAAGATATTGTTAAAGGACGTGTCCCTTTGATTGCAGGTGTAGGGACCAATGATACGAGAGATTCTGTGGATTTTGCCAAGGAAGTAGCTGACTTTGGTGGTTTTGCAGCTGGTCTAGCGATTGTTCCTTATTACAATAAACCGACACAAGAAGGACTTTATCAGCATTTTAAGGCAATTGCTGATGCGAGTGACTTGCCTATCATTATCTACAATATTCCAGGGCGAGTAATTACAGAGTTGACGCCAGAAACGATGATACGCTTGGCGCAGCATCCCAATATTATCGGTGTTAAGGAATGCACCACCTTAGACAATATGGCTTATCTTATTGAGCATAAGCCTGAGGACTTTTTAGTCTATACAGGTGAGGACGGTGAGGCTTTTCATGCCATGAATTTGGGTGCTGACGGTGTCATTAGTGTTGCTTCTCATACCAACGGTGATGAGATGTATGAGATGTTATCAGCTATTGAGTTGGGAGATATAAAAAAAGCGGCCAAGATTCAAAGACAATTTTTACCTAAAGTCAATGCACTCTTTTCAGTAGCGAGTCCTGCGCCAGTTAAGGCTGTGTTGAATCATCTTGGATTTGAGGTAGGACCATTAAGGTTGCCATTGGTGTCATGCACACAGGCAGAAGCGGAACGCATTATTCAAGTGGTGTTGAATTATGAGCCGACACCTTACTATGTGACAGGCGTTCTTCGTCCAGACTACTAGACAATACAAATGAGATAGCGAAAAAGTAAGGAGGTTGTTATGCAAGTAACCAAGCGTAATGGGCAGGTTGTAGCCTTTGACCCAGATAAGATTTATCAAGCCATTTTAAAAGCAGCGCAGACAGTCTATGCCTTAGATGATGCTCTGAGACAAGACTTAGCTCAGGTCACTAAAAAAGTGGTGATTGACCTTGAAGAGGCGCAAGTTGAGCGGCCGACGATTAGTATGGTTCAATCTCTTGTTGAGAACCGTTTGCTAGATGCAGGTTATATCACTATTGCTGAGCATTATATTGCTTATCGTCTGCAACGTGATTTAGAGCGTAGCGGTTATTCAGACCATTTAGCGGTACATCTACATTTTGAAAAGCTTAAGTAGATGGCAAAGAGGCTAGGACATTGTTCTTGCCTCGTTTTTTTGAGGATTATCCAAGAAGCTAATAATATAACAATGAGGGAATTATGAGTATTTTAGAAGTTAAGCAATTAAGTCATGGTTTTGGAGATCGTGCCATTTTTGAAAATGTGTCTTTTCGTCTTTTGAAAGGCGAGCATATCGGTCTTATTGGTGCCAATGGTGAGGGAAAATCAACCTTTATGTCCATTGTTACAGGACATCTGCAACCTGATGAAGGAAAAGTAGAGTGGTCAAAGTATGTAAGCGCTGGTTATTTAGATCAACATACAGTTTTAGAGGAAGGACAGACTGTGCGAGACGTCTTACGGACAGCTTTTGATGAGCTTTTTAAGACGGAAGCTCGTATCAATGATATTTACCTATCGATGTCTGAAGATGGTGCTGATATGGATACTTTGATGGAGGAAGTCGGTGAGCTACAAGATCGCCTCGAGAGTCGTGATTTTTATACGCTAGATGCCAAGATTGACGAAGTCGCAAGAGCACTGGGCGTCATGGATTTTGGGATGGATAGTGATGTCACTGAGCTCTCTGGTGGTCAGCGTACTAAGGTACTTTTGGCAAAGTTACTCCTAGAAAAGCCAGATATATTGCTCTTAGATGAGCCGACCAATTATTTAGATGCCGAGCATATCGAGTGGCTCAAGCGTTACTTGCAGGATTATGAAAATGCCTTTATTTTGATTTCACATGATATTCCGTTTCTAAATGATGTGATTAACATTGTCTATCATGTTGAAAATTTAGATTTGGTGCGTTATACAGGTGATTACTATCAGTTCCAAGACGTCTATGCTATGAAAAAAGCTCAGCTTGAAGCAGCTTATGAGCGTCAGCAAAAAGAAATTGCCGACTTACAAGATTTTGTTAACCGTAATAAAGCGCGCGTAGCCACACGCAATATGGCGATGTCACGTCAAAAAAAGCTGGATAAGATGGAAAAAATCGAATTGCAAGCTGAAAAACCAAAACCAAGTTTTGCGTTTAAAGAGGCGAGAACTCCGAGTCGCTTTATCTTTCAAGCTGAAAATCTACAAATCGGCTATGACAGAGCGCTAACCAAACCGTTAAATCTAACGTTTGAGCGTAATCAGAAAATCGCCATTGTTGGTGCTAATGGTATCGGGAAAACAACGCTTTTAAAAAGCTTGCTAGGGCTTATTAAACCTATATCAGGATCTGTTGAGCGTGGTGATTATTTAGAGTTGGGTTATTTTGAACAAGAAGTAGCCGCTGGTAATCGTCAAACACCTCTAGAGGCCGTGTGGGAGGCCTTTCCAGCCATGAATCAGGCAGAGATTCGTGCAGCACTAGCAAGGTGTGGCTTGACCAGTAAACATATTGAAAGTCAGATACAAGTCTTATCTGGTGGTGAGCAAGCTAAGGTACGTTTTTGCCTTTTGATGAATCGTGAACATAATGTGTTAGTACTTGATGAGCCGACTAACCACCTAGATGTCGATGCTAAAGAGGAATTGAAACGTGCCTTGAAAGCTTACAAAGGGTCAGTGCTAATGGTCTGTCATGAGCCTGATTTTTATGAGGGCTGGGTAGATGCCATTTGGGATTTTAATGAGCTGAGCTAAGCTTCTAGGCAAAATAATCGTCAAACAGACCTTAAAAGGGTATAATGGAGGTATCTCTAGAAAGAAGGTAGCATATGACAACATTTTTAGGAAAACCTGTTACTCTTATTGGTGAACAGTTGGCTGTCGGTCAAGTGGCACCCGATTTTACAGCGATGACAACGGATTTGACCTTAAAATCCCTATCAGACTTTACTGAAAACTATAAAGTGATCAGCGTTGTGCCATCTATTGATACAGGTATCTGCTCAACGCAAACGCGTACGTTCAATCAAGTCCTATCAAACATGCCAGATACTGTCGTGATTACGATTTCAAAGGATTTACCATTTGCTCAAGCGCGTTGGTGTGGTGCAGAGGGCTTGGAGAAAGCGGTTATGTTATCGGATTATAGGGAAGGTTCTTTTGGAAAAACCTATGGCTTATTGATGCAAGAGTGGAATCTGCTAGCGCGTGCAGTGCTTATTCTTGACAAGGATAATCGTGTGACCTATGTTGACTACGTTGATAATGTCAATAGTGAGCCTGATTATGATAAGGCTGTAGCAGCTCTTAAAGCTCTTATAGATTAAGAAAAAGGCCAGTAAGATTGCAGTCCTTACTGGCTCTTTTTTGTGTTCAAACGAAAAAGTGAGCTATTATTTACTGTGTATGATTTGGACTGTTAGAAAAGTCCGAATTGCGAGATAATAATGGTGTGCTAGTATGCCCAACTACAGGTATGTGAAATTGGAGTATCATAAGATACGGTACTATATGTATCAGGAAGTAAGCGAGACAAGACCATTTTAGGCATACCTATCTCCTATTTCCTTATATCGCATAGCTACTTCTTGAACATTGGTATAGATGCAGTGACTTTTGTCACTGCATTTTGTGCTTAAAAGGGTTGATAATGAGTTGATAGCCACTAAAAGGTAGAGCAGAAAAGTGCTCGCTAAGACCTGTGGTGATGTATATAGCTCTCTCTTGAGTGATGATGATGGCTTCGATTCCCTCAAGGGATTCGACAGTGCTTAAGATGACCTCTAGTTCATAACCAAATAGACGACTTGTCCAAATTTCGCCATCTAATGAAGTTTTTGAGATAATGGTTAGGCTGACAATACTGGTCTTTATGGGATAGCCTGTATGTCTGTCTAGGATATGGTGGTAAGTTTTTGGACCAATCTTTAGATAACGTTCATAGATACCAGAGGTCACAACAGAGCGATTTTTGATGTGGAGATAGCCTAGACACAAGCCACGTTTTTGCATGGGCTGCTGGATACCGATTGACCAGTGGCTTTCTTGAGCTTGGGCTGGTGCTCCATAAGTTAGGATGTTACCCCCAAGATTTAGCATGGCAGAGCGAACGCCCTTAGACTTGAGGTAGCAGACGAGCTGATCTGCGATATAGCCCTTAGCTAGAGCACCTAAGTCTAACTTCATGCCCGTGTGTTTGAGAAAGACGCTCTTATTTTGGGAATCGAGTTGGATGTCGCGCGGATTAGTGAGGAGTAGTTGTGTTTTTATTTCGTCTGGTCTAGGTTTTTGAGCCTCTTTAAAGCCGATACGCCACAATTGCACTAAAGGCCCAATAGCAATGTTAAGTTGGCTAGGATAGGCTAGACTATGCTGTTTACCAATAGCGATAAGCTCAACTAATTGTGGGTGGCAATAGATAGGACTAAGTCCAGCTTTGTGGTTGATGGCCATCAATTCAGACTGACTGTCGTTAGCGCTAAAGCGATTGGTGTAGAGGTGAAGTTTAGCTACTAAATGCTTGATATGCTCACTTGGCTTATCTGAATCAATAGTTAAATCAATAACCGTCCCCATCAGGTGTAATCGATGACTAGCAAACATAGAAACTCCTTTATAGTATTGTGAGTAATAATAACAACGTACCTTACTTGATTTGTGCTTGATGTGAACATGTTGAGAGATACGATTTATCTTGGCTTAATTTCTTTTTGTTGCATTTTTACCTGACATGATTGTTACTTTCTAAGAAAGCACCCATTGGGTGCTTTTTGTGTTAGTTATTTGTTCCATTCACAAGCGATACCGTCTCCGTCACGGTCTAAGTGTACACCGTAGCCATCTTGCCCACGATAAATTGGACCAACTCCAGCATTTTGAGCGGCAGTACAGTTTGGGTAATGAGTTTTGGGACTTTGTTGAGGGGTAGTCCCTTGTACTGGTTGAGGATTTTGTTGTTGTGCTTGATACTGTGCATTTTGTTGAGCAACAATGTCCGCTTGTCTTTGTGCTTCTAGTTCAGCCTGTCTTTGTGCTTGTTCTTGACGTTCTGCTTCCCTTTGTGCTTCAATCTCGGCTTCTCTTTGTGCTTTTTCTGCGGCTGCTATTCTTGCTCGTTCTTCTAAGATGGCATTGTAAACAAAATTGACTCGTTCTTGAAGTTCCATTTTAGTAGCATAATCATTAACAATTTTGACAGCCTCTTGAGCAGGATAGTAGAACTCTATTATGCGGTGGTACTCTAGGTTTGCGACGGCTGTTTCGGCGTTTTGGATTATTCTTTCATTTTCTGCTTTTCTCCTCTCTTCGGCTATCTGTTTAGCGCTTTTAGAAGAAGAGGTGGTTGTCTTAGTACTTTTAGAAGATGATATAGAGGTCTTTTTTACATAGTTAATAGTGCCTGGTCGTTCTCTTCCATACGTAGCACTTAGCCATAATTCACCTAACAAGCCAAGTAGAAGAATAAACCCCAGTGCAATAAAAACGCCAGTCGTTATAACTTCTTTAGTGATTTTCATTTTTTTCTTTTCCCTCTCTCCTTAAATATAAAAAAATCATTTTAAAATAGATTAGGCTTATTGTCAATCCCTTTTGAGAATTATTTTTGATTAAGTAAGTTCTCTAACAGTCTATTGGTTTCTTTTTGAAGTTGGTTTCCCTCCTCTTGCGCATCCAGTATGGAGCGTAACAAGATATTGTTTTCGTCTATCTTATTTAAGAGTGAACGCTGTAACTTCAAATCAGCAGTGCTTAGGTTCTGCATGGTGGTGTTGTGGTCGGTTTGGTCGCTATCTGGAGTAAAATTATAGGTATTATTCCCTATAGTATTCATACTATTATTGTCACCCAGTATAATGTTTTTAGGTTCAACTCTTGGGACGTTATAACCCATAAGCCATGCTTCGCTAACTCCCAATGTTTTACCGAGCAATGTTAATTTATGTTGGTCTGGGGTAGATGAACCACTTAGATACTCTGATAACGAACTTTTAGACATCGAGATACCTAATTCCTCTTGGTACTTTTTAGATAAATTTAAAACATCGACTTGTCTTAAATTCCTTTCAGCCATAACTTGCTGAAGTCTTTGCGCTGTACTTGCTTTCATTAAATACTCCTTAAGGCTATGTCTGAACTTATACTATATAAGCTAATGAGAGGAAACGCTAAAAAGTTCGTATCGTTTCTCATACATTGACTAAGCTATGTGGAGGTGAACCGCCAATAGCATGGTGTTGAGAATCTGATACGAACTCTAAGTTTGGTCTGTTAGTTTTTGCGTTTCATTTCGCCGTGTGGGAAATAAGTGCCTTCAGGCATGTCATTGATAAAGACGTGGATATTGTCTTTAGGAGCTTTGGCAATACGTGAGACAACTTCAGTGACTTCACGCGCCAAGGCTTCTTTTTGCTCTAATGTGCGTCCTTCAAATAAATCAATTGTTACAAATGGCATAATAAACCAACTTTCTTTAAGTAAATGATACTTTCATTTTACCACAAAGCTATCAAAATCAGTAGCTTTAATGCTAAGTGATTTTAGAGAGGGGACGAAAGGTTTTATGTTTGAGTTGGTAGATGACATCAGAATTGTCTGCGACGTCTCTTTCATGAGTGACGATGATAACGATTTTACCTTGTTGGTGAGCGATATCTTTGAAAATGCTCATGATGTCTTGTGTGGTAGTATCATCAAGGTTTCCAGTAGGTTCATCAGCTATAATAACGTCGTGCCCAGTTGCTATAGCACGGACGATAGCCACACGTTGTTGCTGTCCGCCAGAGAGTTTTAAGACAGGCTTGTCCATTAAGTCTTCGCTGATGCCGATGCGCTTAAATAACTCAGAGATAGCTTGATCATCGCTTTTTTTACCTGAGATAGCTAGAGCTGCTTTGACATTTTGTCTAGCCGTCATATAAGTGAGCAGGTTGTAGGATTGGAAAATAGTAGCTACTCGATGTTGACGATAGTGAGTAAGACCTTTTTGGGAGATGTCCACATCATCTAAGAAAACAGCCCCCTCCTTAGGGCTATCAAGCCCAGCTAATAGAGATAAAAAGGTTGTTTTACCGCTTCCAGATTGACCTAGAATGCTATAAACCTGACCTGTTTCAAAACTTAGGTTGACGTCTTTAAAGAGATAATCATCAGGATGTTCTGTATAAGAATAGCCTAGGTTTTGTGTGCGTAAAATCATAAGAATTCCTCTCTAGTGTGATGTTAAAATATCTTTAGGTTTCATACGGATAATGCCAATGCTAGCCAGACACGTAGAGATAAAGGCGATAAGGATAGCAATGCCCCCTAGTTTACTGAGATCACTTGCAGTGACTTTGATATTTAAGTTGTTTATATCAGAAGAAGGGGAGATGATATTATGGATAGCTGTCATCGGTCCACCACCTTGAGGTGCGTTGTCGGGACGCTTGTTGTCAGTAGCTTTGGAGGTATTATCTGACGAAGTGGTGTCTTTTATCTCAGGCGCTTTGTCACCCTGTGGACCATTAGCGCTCATATGTGTAGCTGTCGTTGAGCTTAGCAGTTGTTGACCAAGGGCATTACCGATAAGATTACCACAAGCGCCAGCTAACATGATAGAAACGACCGCTACACTGACAAGCTCAATGAAAAACTGTCCAATAATCTTGAGACGATGTTCCCCTAAGCTCATGAGCACACCTATCTCATAGCGACGCTCACGTATGCTTAGCATGATGATCAAGGTGAGGATAATAGCTCCTGCCACAGCGACTAAAATAACAATGTATTGAGCAATAGATGAGATGGTGTTTAGAGGTGAGAGCATCTGCTGATAAAGTTCATCGCTTGAGGTAACACTGTATTTGTCGGAGTCGAGGTCTTTTTGGACAGTCTTGACAAAGCTATTGACTTTAGTAGGATTCTTGAGTGTATAAGTGGCAAGATCTAAACTATCGCTATTGCCTTTAAGGTTATTAGCAGTAGTGATAGTAGTGTAGATGTTATTAACAGGATTGCTACTATTGGTTTGAAGTTGAGCAGAAGACGTGGTTTCTGAGCTGGTGTAGATACCCATGACAGTCAAGGTGTGGCTAGTCTCAACCCCGTTAATAGTTGTTTTTACAGTAAAGTCATCACCGACTTTGAGATTATTTTTATCTGCTAAGTCTGATGAAATCAAGGCACTATTATCAGCGCTCTCTTCTGTAATGCCTTGACCACTACTAATACGATTGCTAGAGGAGCTAAAGCTGCTTAGATTATCAGTTGCGTTGACGCCAGTAATGGTGAAATCAAAAGATGCCATCCTTGCAAAAGGAGCATTCTCTCCTTGATTGGTTTGAGATGATGTTGTAGAGGATGTGCTGATAGGACTGATATGATCTCCTGCATTTGCATTAGTTGTACTGGTGAAGAGGTATGATTTGACCTCGCTATTTTCAGCTATTTGTTGGGCTTGACTTAAAGACAGACTAGGCATCGATGAGCTAGTATTAGTAGTTTGACTTTCTTGACTTTGTGATGTATTTTGGCTATCGGGTGGGGTCATTTGGCTCATCATATAATCACGGCTGACTGAGACACTAACAGAAGCGCCAGTCTCTTTTTTAGCGTTTTCCACGGCTGTATCAGCTGCATTTTTTATGGTTAGTCCTGCTAAAACAAAAACTAAAATAGCCGTTGTCACTAAGGTTAGGAGGGAAGTGCGCCCTTTTTTGGCTCTTAAAAAGAGAAAAGCGCGTGTTATAAGGTTCATAAAGAACTCCTTTCAAAATTAGCTTCTAAACAAAGCTTATAAAAGAAGCCTTAATCACAACTGAAAGAAAACTAAAGGAAAACTTAACAAAACGTTCGTAAATAACGAATATTTTATTAAAATAAAAGTCTTTAAATTGACGAAAAGCAAATCATTTGCTAGACTGTAAGATGGAAGGGTAAGATTTTTACCTAGCGATGTGAAAGTGATTTCGCATAGGAAGGTCATTTTATTTAGAGGAGTATAGCTATGCTAAATGACATCCCTGTTTTTGACTATGAAGACGTTCAATTGATTCCTAATAAGTGTATTATTAGTAGTCGCTCAGAAGCTGATACCAGTGTGACTCTTGGCGGTCATACTTTTAAAATGCCAGTTGTCCCAGCGAATATGCAGACGATTATTGATGAGACTATTGCTGAGAGATTAGCGCGTGAAGGGTATTTTTATATCATGCACCGTTTTGATGAGGCGGCGCGTAAGCCTTTTATTGAGCGTATGCACAAGGAAGGATTGATTGCGTCTATCTCTGTCGGTGTTAAAGACTATGAATATGATTTTGTGAGCTCGCTAAAAGAAGACGCCCCTGAGTTTATCACGATTGATATTGCCCATGGTCATGCAGATAGTGTTATGGCTATGATTAAGCATATCAAACAAGAGTTGCCTAAGACTTTTGTCATCGCTGGAAATGTCGGTACACCTCAAGCCGTTCGCGATTTAGAAAATGCAGGTGCTGATGCGACAAAAGTCGGTATCGGTCCTGGAAAAGTTTGTATTACTAAGGTTAAGACAGGCTTTGGGACAGGAGGCTGGCAATTGGCAGCGCTACGTTGGTGTGCCAAAGCGGCTCGCAAGCCTATCATTGCTGATGGTGGTATTCGTACCAATGGCGACATTGCCAAATCGATTCGATTTGGTGCGACTATGGTCATGATAGGCTCTTTATTTGCAGGCCATCTAGAGAGCCCAGGTCAGCTAGTAGAGGTCGATGGTGAGTCTTATAAGGAATATTATGGCTCTGCGTCACAGTACCAAAAAGGTGAGCATAAAAATGTTGAAGGCAAAAAAATTCTCTTGCCTGTCAAAGGGCATTTAGCTGATACGCTGACAGAGATGCAACAAGACTTACAAAGTTCTATTTCTTATGCTGGTGGTAAGGATTTAGACAGCTTATGTCATGTCGATTATGTTATTGTTAAGAATTCGATTTGGAATGGTGACTCTATCTAATCACAAGCTATATAAAAGACCCTTGAGATAAGGGTCTTTTTGTGTATTTAAATAACTAGTATGCTTATTAAATAGTTGATTCTGTGGCAATATCAGAGTTACCATCTGTCTCTTGGTCTGTGTCTGCTTTGGCGTTAACAGAGTAGATATCAGCCAGCATAGTTGCTGCAGTGTGTTCTCGACGAGCAATGGTTTCGTAGGTCGTCGTTCCTAAAGCAACCCCATAAATAGTCAAAGTGTCATCTTCGGCTAGTTCTTCTAAGTAACGCTCTTTTTCAATATAAGCGATAACGGTTTGTTCTTCACTGTCATCAGGCGTCAGATAGATGGCATAGGCTGTACCTTCCTCATCCTCAATGATATCAAAGATAGTCCCAGTGACATAGACTAGGCTACCTTCTTCTAGGTCTTCATTGAGCCAAGCATCCATATCTGCTTTTTGATAATCTTCAATCGTAGGGCTTTCAGAAGAACGTGATGTTGAGCTATCTTTTTTGCCAGAAGTGCTTGGTTGCCTAACAATGATGCGTTCTTCTTGGAAATCATCAGGATCCACCAAGGTGCTACTTACAAAGAAAGCAACGATGGCTACTGTCAGGGTAATCAGACTAGGGATACGTAGCTGTCTAAAGGATTTGAACAGGCTCATGACCAGCAATGTAAGTGCGATAAAAATCGCAATGAAACTAAGAATAAAGAGAAATTCCATAAGATCATTCCTTTTCAGATAAATCTAGGCGATAAATAAGGTCAGAAGTATGATAGACTATGACCTTAGGTATCATTTGTTGAAAAGCCCTTTGAGACCATCTAGTGCCTTGTCAAGACCACCAGCCTTTTCGACTAGAGATTTAGCTTGGTCAAAATAAGTGCCTAGGTCATCTTTATGCTCGTCGATAAAGGCTTTCGCAGCATTGATGTCTTTTTTAGCGATGAGGTCTTTGACTTCATTGAGTAATTCTGTTGGATTCATAGTTATAATCTCCTTAGGTTTATAACTCATTTAATCATATTTTGAAAGAGTTTTCAAGTAATTGATTTTATTTTGTGACCTGATGTCTTTTTTGTAAATTTGGCGTGAAAATCTGCTATAATGTAAAAGATAAGAATGAAAGAAAGGGAGATTAATGACACAGTTAGCAACGATTTGTTATATTGACAATGGACGTGAACTATTATTGTTACATCGCAATAAAAAGCCCAATGATGTGCATGAGGGAAAATGGATTTCTGTGGGCGGTAAGCTAGAGCCAGGAGAGAGTCCTGATGAATGCGCTAAGCGTGAAATCCTAGAGGAGACTCATCTCAAGGTGACGGAGATGGACTTTAGAGGTGTGATTACCTTTCCTAACTTTACCCCAGAGACAGACTGGTACACTTATGTCTTTAAGGTGACGGGTTTTGAGGGCGAGCTCATCTCAGACGAAGAGTCACGAGAAGGGACACTGTCCTGGGTGCCTTATGACGAGGTGTTGACAAAGCCTACTTGGGAAGGTGACTATGCCTTATTTAAGTGGATTTTAGATGATGTTCCCTTTTTTTCAGCGAAGTTTAGCTATGATGATAAGCAACGCTTGGTAGATAAAAGTGTCATCTTTTATGACAACAAAAAGTAAGCAAGGAGTTTTTGATATGAAGCAGCATCCTGATAAACAGTTTTCAGAAACATGGTTTTTCAGATGGATTTTAAACAATAAGGCATCAACTGCCATTATAATTACCCTACTTACAGGGTTGACCCTCTTGGTTTTGGTGAGAATTTCGCCCTTGTTTAGCCCAGTACTTGATTTTTTGAGTATCATCCTCTTACCCTTAGTCATCTCGGCTCTTTTGTACTACCTTCTAAAGCCTTTAGTGGATATGCTTGAGAAAAAAGGGGTAGGACGTAACCTAGCTATTTTCTTAGTGTTTTTGGTCATTGGTGCTATTATCGTTATGACATTTGCTAATGTGATTCCTTTGATTACACGGCAATTAGGGCATTTCATCGATGATTTACCAAGCTATATCCAAACGGTCAATAAAGAAATAAACGGTATCTTGGCGCATCCTTTGCTACGCAATTATCAAGGTGAGCTAGATGAGATGCTAAACAGCATCAGTGGCAAGGCCGTGGGCTATGCGGAGAGTTTTTCTAAAAATGCACTATCATGGGCTAGCAATTTTGCAGGCGCTTTTGCTCGTGTTTTGGTTGCTTTAGTGATTTCGCCCTTTATTTTATTTTATCTGCTACGTGATGGGCATCAGATGAAAGGTGGCATTTTAAAGGTGCTACCGACACGGACAAGAAGTTCTTTTTCACGGATTTTATCAGATGTCAATAACCAATTAGCAGGGTATGTGCAAGGACAGGTTGTCGTAGCTATTGTGGTTGGCTTGATGTTTGCTATTATGTACAGTATCGTTGGACTACGTTATGGTGTCACCTTAGGGATTATCGCAGGTATCTTGAATATGGTTCCTTACCTAGGTAGTTTTCTAGCTCAGATTCCAGTTTTTATCTTAGCGATTGTAGCTGGTCCTGTGATGGTATTAAAGGTGGCTATTGTTTTTGTGATTGAGCAGACGATTGAAGGACGTTTTGTGTCACCGCTTGTTTTAGGCACTAAGCTCAACATTCATCCGATTACCATCATGTTGATTTTATTGACAGCAGGGGCTATGTTTGGCGTCTGGGGCGTTTTTTTAGGTATTCCAATTTATGCTTCTGTAAAGGTCATTGTCAAGGAAGTTTTTGCTTGGTATAAGGTTGTTAGTGGTCTTTATGAGGACGTAGAGGAAGAGGAGGCACTAGATAATGTCAAATAGTGAAAAAATGCTAGTTGCCTTAGAGCAACAGGATTTAAAAAAAGCTAATCAATATCTTGAGAAAGCTTTGAGAGAAGATGAGAGTAGCCTCTTGTTAGAATTGGCAGAGTATTTAGAGAGTATCGGCTTTCTACAAGATGCCAAGCGCATTTACCTTGCTCTTAGAGAGGATTATCCGCACGTAGCAATCAACTTAGCCCAAATCGCTGCTGAAGACGGTGCTATTGAAGAGGCGTTTTTGTATCTGGAGGGTATCCCAGAAGATAGTGATGATTATGTCACCGCTCTTGTGGTTATGGCGGATTTGTATGATATGGAAGGTCTGGATGATGTGGCTCATGACAAGCTTGTCTTAGCCCACTCTATCAGCGATGATCCTTTAATTACTTTAGGATTGGCAGAGTTAGAGCTTGGTCTAGGACGCTTTGAAGAAGCTCTAAAGCATTATGCTAGTCTGGATAATCGCATGATTTTAGAGCAGACAGGCATCTCGACTTACCAACGTATTGGACGCATTTATGCTAGTCTTGGGAAGTTTGAAGCCGCAGCTGAATTTTTAGAAAAATCAGTGGAGATAGCCTATGATGACCAGACTGTCTTTGAGTTAGCAACACTGCTTTACGATATGACAGAGTACCAAAAGGCGGCGCTTTATTTCAAACAGCTAGATACTATAAATCCTGATTTTGCAGGTTATGAATACCCTTATGCGCTCACGCTACGTCAAGAACATCAGCTAAAAGAGGCGCTAAGATTAGTACAGCAAGGTTTGGGGAAAAATAGTTTTGATGGGCAGTTGTTATTATTAGCGTCACAACTTTCTTATGAAAACCATGATAGTCAGGCAGCAGAGCGTTATCTCTTAAAAGCTAAAGAGTTGGTCGAAGATGATGAGGAAGTGCTGATGCGCTTAACGAACCTTTATCTGGAGCAAGAACGCTATGAAGAGGTTGTTGCACTAGATAAAGAAGGTATTGATAATGTCCTCACCAAGTGGAATATCGCTCGTAGTTATCGCGCTTTAGAAGAGGAAGATAAGGCTTATGAGCTTTATCAAGATGTTGCTAAAGATTTGGCAGATAATCCTGATTTTTTGAAAGATTATGCTTATCTCCTTCATGCTTATGGTTATCAAGACAAGGCGCGTGAGCTAGCAGAGCGCTATCTCACTTATGTTGCTGATGATATGGAAATGCATGATTTTGTAAGCTATCTTAGAAAAGAGTGATTGACGTGTCAGCTAAGCCATTTTATTATGTCATGGTGGAGCATCAGGTTTATGAAAATAGGTGTCTATTAAGCAAGTTGTAGGAGAAAGATATGTCAGAAGCAGTGAAATTATTTCAATACAATACCTTGAGTGCCTTGATGGCTGGTCTGTATGGTGGGAGTTTGACAATTGGGGAATTATTAGAACACGGTGATTTAGGCATTGGCACTCTTGACTCTATTGATGGTGAGCTGATTGTATTGGACGGAAAGGCCTACCAAGCTAAAAGTTCAAAAGGTCAGGTAGCTGTTGTTGAGGTCTCGCCAGATGTCAAGGTCCCTTATGCAGCGGTTGTTCCCCATCAAGCTGAAGTTATTTTTAAGCAACGCTTTGAAATGACAGATAAGGAATTAGAATCGCGTATTGAATCTTATTATGACGGGGTCAATTTGTTTCGTTCGATTAAGATTACAGGGGATTTTGCAAGGATGCATGTCCGTATGATTCCCAAATCAACGCCAGATGTCAAATTTGCTGATGTCGCTGTGAGACAGCCCGAGTACACTAAAGAGCATGTGTCAGGGACGATTGTGGGTTTTTGGACGCCCCAGATGTTTCATGGTGTTAGTGTGGCAGGTTATCATCTTCACTTTATTTCAAGCGATCATAGCTTTGGTGGGCATGTCATGGACTTTGTGATTAAGGAAGGGGTCGTTGAAGTGGGTGCCGTTGATCAGCTCGATCAGCGCTTCCCTGTTCAAGACCGAAAATACCTCTTTGCTCATTTTAATGTGGATGAACTCAAAAAAGATATTGATAAGAGTGAATAAAAATAGACAAGATGACCTTGTCTATTTTTTGATTAGCATTGTGTTTATCTTGTCTGGGTTGGGTGTGACGCGCAGTGTTTTTTGGCCTGTATAAGTGACAAAGCCAGGTTTAGCACCACTTGGTTTATGTAATTTCTTGGCTTCGATCATATCCACCTGCACTAAGTTAGAGAGTCTAGCTTTAGAATAATAAGCGGCCAACTCAGCAGCATCTGTCTTGACCTCATCGCTAGGTGTGGTATTATCCTTAATCAGCACATGACTACCAGGGATGTCTTTAGCATGAAACCAAAGCTCGCCTTTTTTAGCCATCTTGAACGATAGGTCATCGTTTTGAAGATTATTTCGCCCGACCAAGATAATGGTTTGGCCGTCAGAGGCTAAGAATTCTTGAGGTTTTTGGCGTTTTTGACGCTTATCATGGCGTTTATACTTGATAAAGCCTGTCTCGACTAATTCTTCGCGTAATTCAGCAATATCCTCTAGTGAAGCTTGATTGAGAGCTGTTTCGACACTCTCAAGATAACTAATAGTATCTTTAGTCTCTTGGATGATAGTGGTTAGGTGTTTGACAGCTTCTTTTAGTTTTTGATATTTTTTGAAATAGCGCTGCGCATTTTGGCTCGGTGTGAGTGCTTTATCTAGCGAAATCGTGATATCCTGGTTGGTGTAATAATTGGCTAGAACGACCTTTTCTTGATTATTGGGGACCATAGACAGATAAGTGGTCAACAGCTCTCCTTTTTGGCGAAATAGCTCTGCTTTATCGGTATCAGCTAATTCTTTTTCTTGCTTGGCTAGCTTTTTGATATTTTTATCAAGCTCAGACTGAATACGATGGATAAGATCGCTTGCTTGTTGGCTAATGCGATCTTTTTCAGCTTTTTCATGATAGACATAATCAAGCAAGTCACCAAAGTCAGAAAAGCTTTCTTGAGCATCGCTAAAAGCGACAGGAGCAAAAGATTTTTCTGTGGTACAAGGGGAGCTTTCTTGAGAAAAGAAAGCACGAAACTGTTTGAGTTTATTACTTTCTAGATGTTTGGCTAATTCGTAAGCAGTATCTCGCCCCAATCCCTGAAATTGCCGTTGCAGGTTTTTAGGCGTAAGCTCTTGCGTCTGTAAGATTTCAAAGAGTTTGTCATCAGCGATAGTGAAGGGATTTTGAGCAGTGCTTTGAGGTGGTGCGATATAGCTAGCTCCTGGTAAAATGGTGCGATAGCTATTTTGAGAAAACCCTACGTGTTTGATAGATTCGATGATTTTATCTTCGGCTTTATCGACCAGCATGATATTACTGTGTTTGCCCATGATTTCAATGATAAGTGTTACCTTGACCTTATCGCCAATTTCATTTTTATTGGAGACCGTTATTTCTAAGATACGGTCGTTTTCTATCTGACGGATACCTTCAATGACAGCTCCTTGGAGATACTTACGCATAATCATGGTAAAGGTATTGGGGTGTTTAGGATTTTGAAAGTCAGTTTGTGTGATTTGCACACGTCCAAAGACAGGATGAGCAGATAGGAGGAGCTTATAGTTGGTGCGATTTTGACGAATAGCAAGTACCATTTCACGCTCAAAGGGCTGATTGACTTTTTGGATACGTCCCCCAGCTAGCTTGTGTTGTAACTCTTTTGTGAGATGATGTAGAAAAAAACCATCAAAAGACATTATTTCTCTCCTTGTGTTGTTTGGTCTTTTTATTATAACATAGACTAAAGTGTCAGAGGGAAGAAAAACTAAAAAAGCTATTGCCAATTGTCAGAATATAGTGTATAATTAAAACATCAATGATTCAAGAAAGGAGACTAGCATGACATATACGGTTTATACAGTAGCTAAAGATTGGCGTAGATAGACTCGTATTTATGTGTATGGCATAGATACGACTTTTGGTGTACATCAAAACGTGTCTATGCGCTAGTCAATTACTCTATATAGCGCATGGTAGGTTACTATCAGGCGCTTTTTGATTGTCTAAATAAGAGGAGTTATCATAAAGGAGTTATTCATGAAAAATAAAGCATTGATTCTAACAGTTATTGCCATAGCCTTGTTGGTGTGTGGTTCGCTTATCTATAAACAATTAGATACCAAAACAAAGAGCACTCATCAAGTTGCTAAAGTAGGGATCTTACAATACGTCACTCACGAGGCGTTAGACGAGATTGAAAAAGGGATTGAAGATGGCTTAGCTGATGCGGGGTATTCAGGAGATAATGTCGAGCTGACGCTTTTAAATGCTGAAGGTGACCAAAGTAAGATTCAGACGATGAGTCGTCAGTTAGTATCTGCGGATAATGACGTTTTGATTGGTATTGCGACTCCTGCAGCTCAAGCCTTAGCATCGGCAACCTCAGATATCCCAGTTGTAATGGGAGCAGTCACTGACCCTGTTGGTGCAAAGCTTGTTAAAGATCTTGAAAAACCAGAAGGAAATGTCACAGGTCTTTCTAATAAAACGCCTATCAAGCAAGCGGTAGAATTGATTGGAACCTTGACTCCTACTGCTAAGACTATCGGTGTTTTGTATGCTAGCAGTGAGGACAACTCTGTCTCACAAGTAGCTGACTTTAAAAAATATGCCCAAGAAGCAGGCTTAACTGTGAAAGAATATGCTGTACCCACGACTAATGAAATCAAAACGACTATGTCTGTGATGACAGGACAAGTGGATGCTGTCTTTGTCCCACAGGACAATACGATTGCTAGTGCTTTTACGACGGTAGTCGATGTAGCTAATACAGCTAATCTGCCTGTTTACTCGAGTGTTGATAGCATGGTTAAAGAAGGCAGTATTGCAGCTATCTCACAGAGTCAGTACAATCTAGGGCTTGAGACAGCCAAGGTAGCCGTCAAGCTACTAGCAGGTAAAAAAGTATCAGAAGTACCTGTTGAGATTGTGGATACTGGTGAGGTGACTTTAAATATGAAAGCTATCAAAGCACTAGGCATCACCGTTCCAGCTGATGTTTTAGAAACAGCAGATATCGTTGTGGCAGAATAAATAGAAAGAGAATATTATGATTATTTCATCTGTATCACAAGGACTCCTATGGGGGATTCTTGGTTTAGGGATTTACCTTACCTTTCGGATTTTAAATTTTCCAGATATGACGACAGAAGGCTCCTTTCCACTTGGAGGCGCTGTGACCGTCACCTTGATCAATCAGAATGTCGATCCCTTATTGGCGACTTTAGCAGGGATGTTAGCAGGGATGTTGGCTGGTTTAGTGACAGGTCTTCTTTATACTAAGGGGAAAATCCCTACTATTTTAGCTGGTATCTTGGTGATGACTTCTTGTAATTCTATTATGTTGATGGTGATGCAACGCGCTAATCTCGGCTTGTCAGATCACAAGCGTATCCAAGACTACCTTCCCTTTGATGATGAGGTCAATTTACTAGTTTTAGGTCTTTTGGCGGTGGTTATCGCTATTTTAGCAGTTGTCTATTTTCTTTATACGCGTCTAGGGCAAGCTTATATCGCAACAGGGGATAATCCTGATATGGCAAGGAGCTTCGGTATCAATACAGACCGTATGGAGCTTATGGGGCTTGTCGTCTCAAATGGCTTGATTGCTCTATCAGGATCTCTTGTTAGTCAGCAAGACGGCTATGCCGATGTGTCTAAAGGTATTGGTGTTATCGTTATTGGGCTAGCAAGTATTATCATCGGTGAGGTGCTCTATGCGTCTAGCTTGACGCTTCCTGAGCGTCTAGTCGCTACTATTGTGGGGTCAATATTCTATCAGTTTTTAATTGTCCTTGTCATTGCGCTTCACTTCAATACCAATTATCTCAAACTCTTTAGTGCTATTGTCCTTGCTATCTGCTTAATGGTACCTGTCTTTAAGCAAAAACTTTTTAAAGGAATGAGGTGGTCACGATGACAGCTGTAATTGAGCTAAAAGATGCTACAGTAGAGGTTAATAACGGCTTTGATGAAGTCAAAACGATTTTAAATCATGTTGATTTAACCATTTACGAGCATGACTTTATTACGATTTTAGGTGGTAATGGTGCTGGCAAATCAACCTTGTTTAATGTGATTGCAGGGACCTTGATGCTAAGTAGTGGAAGCATTTCGATTTTAGGGCAGGATGTGACCCATCTTCCAGCTCAAAAGCGAGCCAATTATTTAGCGAGGGTCTTTCAAGACCCTAAAATGGGGACAGCTCCTCGTATGACGGTTGCTGAAAATCTCTTGATAGCCAATTATCGTGGTCAGAAACGTCGCTTTGTGCCACGTGGTATCCACCACTTTAAAGAGGAGTTTACAAACTTACTGAAAAAGACAGGCAATGGTCTTGATAAGCATTTGGAAACCCCAACAGGTCTCTTATCTGGTGGTCAGCGTCAAGCCCTAAGTCTGTTGATGGCGACCTTGAAGCGCCCAGAATTGTTACTTTTAGACGAACACACAGCGGCTCTCGATCCTAAAACAAGTGTCTCTTTGATGACATTGACAGATGAGTTTGTTCAAAAAGATAAGTTGACAACCTTGATGATTACTCATCATATGGAGGACGCTCTGACATATGGGAATCGTGTACTGGTCATGAAAGAAGGCAAAATCATTTCTGATTTGAAGCAGGAAGAAAAGGCGAAGTTAAGTCTAGCAGATTACTACCAACTCTTTGAGTAAACTATCAAAAATCCCCTTTAGCTAAAGGGGATTTTGCGTATGCTTCATTTCATTAGATAAGTGCCGTTAGGGCAGTGATAAGACCAAACACAATACCTGGGGCATTGGCAGCGGCTAGTGGAATATCGCGCTCTTTTTTAAAGAGCCCATAGTAAACCCAGAGACTACAGTTAATAGCGGCAACTAGGGGTTGTACAAAGTTTCCTTTATGTCCAGCGAGATTGTCCATAATTTGCGGGATGTAGGATACATACATCATGACAGACATAAAAGTGGCAATCCAGCCAAGTGTTTTCATTTTATTTTCGCTCATTTTCAAACTCCTTTCAATAGACCATTATTATAACATAGCTATTTTTACAATTGTACTAAAAGGTTGGAGACTATGTTACGATTAGTTGGCACTTGGCTGACAAATTTTGTGGTAGATAGCAGACCCTTTAGCACTAAATGGAAAAAGTATGGTATAATAAAAATGCTGTAATTCGACTTATCACACGGAGATAAGGACCGTATGTAATCAAAATATCAAAAAAGGAGTGAGATGATGACAGATATCAAAATCATGGCGCTTGGTGGCGTTCGTGAGAATGGTAAAAATTTATACGTTGTTGAAGTCAATGATGCTATTTTCGTCTTAGATGCAGGATTGAAATACCCTGAAAATGAACAATTGGGGGTGGATGTTGTTATTCCCAACCTGGATTATTTGATTGAGAACAAAAAGCGTGTTCAAGGGATTTTTCTCACGCATGGGCATGCTGATGCTATCGGAGCGTTGCCTTATCTGATCTCAGAGGTGAAGGCACCTGTATTTGGCTCACCATTGACCATTGAGTTGGCTAAATTATTCGTTAAAAATAACAGCTCTGTCAAGAAATTTAATCATTTTCATGTGATTGACAGCGAAACTGAGATTGAATTTGAAGATGCGGTAGTGTCTTTCTTTAAAACGACGCACTCTATTCCAGAGAGTATGGGGATTGTCGTTGGAACAAAGGAAGGTAACATCGTCTATACAGGTGATTTTAAATTTGACCAAGCCGCTCGTAAATACTATCAAACAGACCTTGGGCGTTTGGCAGAAATCGGTCGAGAAGGTGTTCTTGCCTTGCTGTCTGACTCTGCCAATGCGACAAGCACTGACCAGATAGCTAGTGAATTTGAGGTAGGAGATGAGATTGATAATGTCATCTCAGAAGCACCAGGGCGCGTGATTGTGGCAGCAGTTGCCAGCAATCTTGTGCGTATCCAGCAAGTCTTTGATGCTGCAGCTGAGCATGGTCGAAAGGTAGTGCTTACAGGATTTGATGTCGAAAATATCGTGCGTACAGCTATTCGCATGAAAAAAATCCGTCTAGAAGATACCAATCTACTCATCAAACCAAAAGATATGAGCCGATTTGAAGACCATGAATTGGTGATTTTAGAGACTGGACGTATGGGTGAGCCTATCAATGGGCTTCAAAAGATGACAGCAGGACGCCATCGTTATGTGGAAATCAAAGAAGGTGATTTGGTCTTTATTGTCACAACACCAAGTATCGCTCAAGAAGCTTTAGTAGCACGCACAGAGAATTTGATTTACAAAGCTGGTGGTAGTGTCAAGGTCATCACTCAAAATCTTCGTGTGTCAGGTCATGCTAATGGCAGAGATCTGCAGTTGATGATTAACTTATTGAAACCTAAGTACCTCTTTCCTATCCAAGGTGAGTACCGTGACTTGATAGCGCATGCTAATTTGGCAGAAGAAGTCGGTATGTATCCTGAAAATATCTATATCGTCAAGCGTGGTGATGTAATGGTCTTACATGAGGATGGTTTTCTTCATGAAGGTGGTGTGGCTGCAAGTGATGTCATGATAGATGGCAATGCTATCGGTGATGTCGGCAATATCGTCCTTCGCGATCGTAAAGTGCTCTCAGAAGACGGTATCTTTATCGTAGCCATTACCGTTAACAAGAAAGAAAAGACCATTATTTCACGAGCTAAAGTGCACACACGTGGTTTTGTCTATGTGAAAAAAAGCCGTGACATTTTGCGTGAGAGCGCCGATTTGGTCAATAGTACGGTTGAGGATTACTTGGCTCAAGACAGTTTTGAGTGGGGTGAGCTAAAAGGGGCTGTTCGTGATGCCCTCAGTAAGTTTTTATTTGAGCAGACCAAACGTCGCCCTGCGATTCTTCCAGTGGTGATGGAAGTGCGTTAGCAACTAAGATTGCCTTTTGGGCAATCTTTCTTTATCATGAGGAGGCTATGATATGGCATTTATGACGATTGAATATTATTCAAAAGCGCTAGGGATGGAGCGTCAGGTCAATGTTATCTACCCAGATGCTTTTGAAATCGCAAAAGAAGAGGTTGATGATAAGGATATTCCTGTCCTTTATCTATTACACGGTATGGGTGGCAATGAAAATTCGTGGCGTAAGCGAACACCTATTGAGCGATTATTGCGCCATACGAATCTGATAGTTGTGATGCCCTCGACTGATCTTGGCTGGTACACCAATACGAGCTATCAGATGGCTTATTATGATGCCATAGCTATAGAGCTACCTCAAGTCTTACATCGTTTTTTCCCTAATATGTCAACCAAGCGTGACAAAACCTTTATTGCAGGTCTATCCATGGGCGGCTACGGCGCTTTTAAAATCGCCATGAAGACCAATCGCTTTTCCTACGCCGCCTCTTTTTCAGGAGCACTAAAATTCGATGAAAAAGCTCTTCAAAATAATACAGACACTAAAAGTGCTTATTGGTCGGCTATCTTTGGCGGACTTGATGACAAAACCATTGAGGCAAATAGTCTGTCAACCTTTGCTAAAGCATCGGATAAACAGACACATTATTACGCTTGGTGTGGTTATGAGGACTTTTTATACGAAGCCAACCAAGAGGCTGTTGAGGAATTTCGTGAGTTAGGTTTGATGATTGACTACCATACCAGTCATGGCAAGCACGAATGGTATTATTGGAGCAAGCAACTAGAGGCATTATTAGAGTGGTTACCGATTAATTATGTCAAAGAAGAGCGACTGTCTTAATAAAAACATACTAAGATTAGTAGTGAGGACATCTCCGACGGGAGAAAGTACTCACTG
>NZ_JBLBUC010000012.1:0-52970 GCF_047290665.1 Streptococcus lishijunsis
TAACTTTTTTTAAAAAAGTTTTAACAACTCCTGCCTCAACTTGACAGCTATATTATATTAACAATTTTTTTATCCTTTGTCAATAGTTTTTTAGATAAAATAATATTTTTCGATAAAAAAGATTCTATGATATATCATAGAATCTTTTTCTTTTTAATCTTTGATATCGTCTTTACTTTCCTGAGCCATTTTTTCTTTTACTTCATCATATGACAGTGCATGTTCTTCTTTATCCATATTCTCTTCAGGCATTTTACCAGTTTCATAAATAGACTTGATTTGAGCAGCATCCAGTGTTTCATATTTGAGAAGGGCTTCTGCAATTAAGCGGTGGATTTCACGATTGTTATTGATAATATCAGCAGCTGTATTGCGAGCTTCATTAAGAAGATTTCGTACTTCATCATCAATAAGTTGTGCGGTCTTTTCAGAATACGAATGCTCTGGTGTAAATTGACCTGGTTGCATCGCATGGCTACCCTCATATTGAACTGGACCTAACTTCTCACTCATACCATATTCTGTAACCATGGCACGAGCCATTTGGGTAGCCTGTTCAAAGTCGTTAGAAGCTCCTGAGGTCTGCGCATTAAAAATGATTTCTTCTGCAACACGACCACCCATAAGACCTGCTAACTGCTCTTTCATATCATCTTTTGAAAGTAACATTTGATCTTCTTTTGGAAGAGCTATCATGTAACCACCTGCTCGTCCACGTGGTACGATAGTCACTTTATGAACCACACGGGCATTTGACAAAGTAAGACCAACAATAGTGTGCCCTGCTTCATGATAAGCAACCATTTGGCGCTCATGTTCAGAGACTGTACGGTCTTTTTTAGATGGACCTGCAATCACACGATCTTCGGCTTCATCAATATCGCTAGCATCAATAATGGTTTTATTACGGCGTGCAGCGACTAGGGCTGCTTCATTCAAGACATTTTCAAGATCAGCACCAACAAAACCTGGCGTTTGCTGTGCTACCACTTTAAGATCAACATCTTGTGCTAAAGGCTTGTTTTTCGCATGAACGCGTAAGATAGCTTCACGTCCTTTGACATCTGGGCGTCCAACTAAGACCTTACGGTCAAAACGACCTGGACGTAAAAGGGCTGGGTCTAAAACATCGCTACGGTTAGTTGCGGCAATAACGATAATATTCTCGTTACCTTCAAAACCATCCATTTCGATAAGGAGTTGGTTGAGCGTTTGTTCGCGCTCGTCATTACCTCCTCCCATACCTGCACCACGGCGACGTCCAACGGCATCGATCTCATCGATGAAGATAATTGCTCGTCCTGCTTTCTTTGCATCTTCAAAAAGCGAACGGACACGACTAGCACCAACACCGACAAACATTTCAACAAAGTCAGAACCTGAAATACTAAAGAATGGGACACCAGCTTCACCAGCAACCGCTTTTGCCAACAAGGTTTTACCTGTCCCTGGAGGCCCTTCAAGTAGAACACCAGAAGGAATACGGGCTCCAAGAGCTTTGTAACGCTCTGGCTCTTTCAAGAAATCAACAACTTCAACGAGTTCTTGCTTTTCTTCTTCCGCACCTGCGACATCAGAAAAACGTACTTTGACTTCACCTTTATTTGAAGAGCGAGCTTTATTTTTACCAAAACTCATGGCGCCACGTGCACCGCCACCACTTTGATTCATCATCATCATGAAAAATCCTAGCATGATAATGATAGGTAAAAAGCTAGCTAGAAACGAAATCCAAGCACCACTAGAACTCTCTGGTTTTACATTTACAGTGGTATCAGTCTCAGCTGCCGCATCTGTAATATCTTTGATACTAGCATCACTCGGCAGAACTATTGACGTAAATGACGTCACTTTCGAAGATGCCGCTCCACCTAAGAAGGTCAAACCAGTACTTTGAGAAGTCGTTTGTTCTTTTTCGTATTTACCACTAATTTCAATCACACTACCACTTGGTTGGTAAGTGATTGATTTGATGTCACCAGCTTTAAGCTGTTTGATAAGCTTTGAGTAACTAATTTGTTGGCTCTGTGTCCCACTGCCTCTAAAATAGTACTGGACAGAGGTCACAACAATAACAATGACTAGAATGTAAATAAAGGAACTTCTAATGAAGCCATTATTTTTATTGTTTTTCATATAATTGTTAACCTTTACTAATTATAAATTTCTTCTTTTAGGACTCCTACATAAGGAAGATTGCGATAATTTTCGGCATAGTCTAAGCCAAATCCAACGATAAATTCATTCGGAACATCATAGCAGACATAATCAGCCTCAATCTCAACCGCACGTCCTTCGGGTTTGTCAAATAGAGTGGCAATTTTAACAGAATTAGCCTGACGATATTTAAACATGTCACGAAGGTATTTTAAAGTACGCCCTGTGTCAATAATATCTTCAATAAAAATGACATCGCGCCCTTCGACGTTGGTATCTACGTCTTTCAAAATCTTCACTTCACCGCTACTCGTTGTACCACCATGATAGCTAGATACTACCATAAAGTCAATCTCGACATGTGTATCAATATGTTTCATCAACTCAGCCATAAATGGCACTGAACCTTTTAGGACTCCTACCAATAGTGGATTTTTACCTTCATAATCCTTGGTCAACTGTGCGCCTAGCTCTTTTGTTTTTAAAACAATGTCTTCCTCTGTATAGAGAATTTTTTTGATGTCATTTTCAAGCATAGTGTCTCCCTTATTTCATGCTTTTATAGTACAATTTGCCTAACATTATATCATGTTTATAGGCTTTTCTCAAATATGTTTTACGCTTTGTCACAACAAAGATAATCTGCCCATCTTGCTCACCAATAATAGCGTTTTGACGCTCAAACTGCGGTAACTTATCGTCAATAAAGAGTCTTGAGATTTTTTTATGAAATGCCCCCAAAAAGAGTTTATCACCATCTTGACGTCTTCTAAGATAAATCTTACTACGGCTATAAAGTGGTACAAAACGATCTGATTGCTCTAAAAAAGTAAACTGATACTCTCCATAATAACCCTCTTCACCATATAAAAGGCATAGAGTCTCGTCCTCTTGAGGCGATGTCAACGCTTTTTCAATCCAAAAATGCTTGTCATCTTTATACAAGACATAGCCCAACTTAATCTCATAGCTCAGATGCGAACGCCTTCTAAGTAAGTCTAACATTATTTTAAATTGCGCGCGACTAAGGTCTAATTCTGGAAAAGCAGTCAGATATTTCTGTAAAGACACTTCCTGGACAGACAGCGTTTGCTGATGAAATACTGTGACTTGTGTCATATCTTTATCAGCTGTCACATCATCAAAGGCTTGATATATCGTCTCAATATCTCTAGCCAAATAAGTCAGCGCTTTTTTTAATTGTGGGTTTTCCTTGGATAGACTAGGCAAATAGCTGTTTCGAACACGATTTCTAAAATAGTTTTCTGAGGCGTTAGAACTATCTTCAAAATGCTCAACATCAAGTAAGTCTGACTTTGATAAGTGTAAAAACGGTCTAATCAACTCACCACTACCAAAGCTTTGAACTTCCTTGATACCTGAAAGATGACGCAAACGACTCCCTCTGATAATCCTCATCAAAACCGTTTCAGCCTGGTCATCAGCATGGTGAGCCGTTACCAGAGCACTATAATGGTATTTTGACATAATCTCTTTGAAAAAAGCATAGCGAAAATCACGCGCACGTTTTTCTGTAAACTTACCTTCAAAATGACCAACATAAAGCGCTATTGAATGCTCTTTTGCCCACTGCCTGATGTAGTCTTCTTCAACACTAGCTTCAGGACGCTGATGGTGATTCACATGAGCAATCCCTAGCTCAATATCTAAAATATCACGATACGCATATAAAAAGTACAGTAAATTCATCGAATCTTTGCCTGTTGACACAGCGACAAGTACTTTTTGGTGCTTAGCAAATAATTGTTTATCTTGAAGATATGTTAATAATTTGGTGTCAGTCATCATTTTAAAATAGCATAGATATCATCAGCGATTTTGGTAATATCCTCGTAGGAGGCTTTATCTGTAAAAATGGATAGGATAAAAGGATGCTCTGCATACACAATAGCTACATCGTGCTTATAATCGTAAGCATCACCAATTTTATGAGCGACAGGGACCGATATGTTTTTTGAAATCCGATTATCATCGAAATCTGTATCAGACAAATACGAAATAATATCACCATCTTGATAGTAAATAGCCTCCATAAGATTGCCTGCACTATGAGCTGAAAACGAACGGTCCTTCATATTCCATGATTGTCCCATGATACTGGTCACTTGACTATAAAACGCAGTGTCATATTGATTGGTGATGTAATAACCAAGCATATTAGCAGCAACATTATCCGAATGTTTAGCAGTCATTTTAATCAGGTCTCCAACACTGTAATCTTTATTATCTGCTTTTTTAGGTAAATGCCCGCTGCCACTTGGGTCATATGCTCCATCAAATGTATTAACATCAGGTATGTAGCGTAACGTGTCTGATAAACTAATCTCACCATTGTTTAGCTTTTGTTGCGTAATATACAGCTCTGCTAGCTTAGCGATACTTGCTGAGTACATACTTTTATCCATATTGATGCCAGCAATAGTCTGAGTGTCTAGTTGCTTAACATAGATACTATAATTGTCCTTATTGTATTTTTCAGTTAAATACTTTTGGACTTTTAACATACGAGTATCTGTCGATGACACATCACTATCTAAAACCCAACTACCAACATCTAGTTTGTAGTAGGTTCCATAGTGTGTCTTGGCTTTAGCAACAACACGTACCTTATCGCCTGCAGTGAGTTTCGTTTCTTGGGGCTTAACCCCTATCTGATAAGGCGCCTGATACAAGACAAAACGGTCTTTTAACCAAAATGTCGCCTCCATCTCTAACGTCTCTACAACATCTTCATAGATAGCTTCTCGACTGGCCTCTATATAAGCACCGTCAGCCAATCGAAAAACGTAAATCCCTTGCTCATTGACCAATATCTCTGAAATACGCAACGAGCTATCTTTGGGTAAAGTCCCTAACTGCTGTGTCAAAGAAGAGTCACTGTAAGTCAAAGTGCTTGTCGCTAATCTTGGCTTTTGAGGAATACTTGTAAAATACATCAGTTGTGTAGCAGCTGTATTTGTCAACTCTTCTTTTAGCGTTTCGGACAATTCCCCCTCAACTTCGGTACTATCTACGGTCACTGGAAAAAAGAGCACTGCGGCTAAGATGATAGCCGTTAGTTTTTTCATGACTCCTCCTCTTTGACATCCTTTCCGTAAAATGCCTCTATAAGTCTTTGGTTTTTAACCTGCAATTCCTCTAACTTATCGTCTGAATATCTTAAAAATTGCTCTATTGTGGTTACGATATTTTCCATAGTTATTTTGGTAACAATCCTAGTACTAAATAAAGCGTTTCGCCGTCTTTTGAGAGATAGTACTTGGCACGCGCATATTTTTCAACATAAGTCGTATCCTGCAAACTTTTGGCAAGAAGCTGCTCCTTATCTGTCTTTTTAGCTAGTGCTTGGTACTCTTTATTTAACTTTGTTATTTCCGTTTTATTGTCTTGAATATTGCGGTAACTCTGAACAAGGTTAAATGTCGGCAGAATAAACAACAAGACCATACACAACATGATGATTCCCATCAAGCGATGACGACGACTCGTTTGCTCTTCTTCGTATCGCTTTTTTTGGTGCTCGTCTGTGATATATTGATTGTTCAGCTGAACGACTGGTTTTTTACTCATCTGCTTCTACCCTTACCTCGCTAATTAGCTCGTACATTTTAGCCGCATCTTCCTTCTTGGTACTATCTTTCATCTCTAGGACACGCACTGTTACTAGCTTTGTTCCAAATCGAATCTCAATAGTATCGTCAACCTTGAGAGAGGTTGATGATTTAGCTAAAACACCATTGACCTTGATACGTCCTTTATCAGCCACTTCTTTGGCAACAGGACGTCTTTTAATCAAACGTGATACTTTTAAATACTTATCTAAACGCATAGTTTCACCTCACTATCTTATTCATTCTACCATTTTTTTACAAAACAAACAGAGCTAGACCTCATATTATATCAAAAAAGAGGTATCCTATCCTCTTTTTACCTAACTGATAAAGCAGATACTGACACGTTTAAGATGTTTTATCTTGCTTTCTAGTTTTAATACTGACTAAGTGGCTCGCAAAAAGCATCAATTCAGCTAAAATGGTGTGATCTTTTTGTCGTCTGACATCAAAGGTAATTTCAACTTGACCTTGATGGTCGCTAATGCGTGCCTTAAGATGTGTCTTTGATAACGCTTCAAAGTAATCCTGAGTCAAGAAATGCTGTAACGATACTTTTTCAAAACGCACAACAACACTATCATGTTTACGCTCAATACGCTCTGCAAATGACTGATCTAAATAGGCTTTTAAAAGACCAATCTCTAAAAGATAGGCAACTTGATCAGGATATTCTCCAAAACGATCAATAATATCTGTTTGTAGCTCTTCATAATCGTGAACTGTTTCAATCTCACGAATACGCTTATAGATCTCGATTTTTTGACGCTCATCATCGATATATTCTTTAGGAATATAAGCATCGATATGTAGTATGATCTCACTATTACTTTTTTGTCTGACGGCTGTTTTACCTTGCTTTTCCAAAATAGCTTTCTCTAAGAGCTGAGAGTAAAGCTCAAATCCGACAGAGTCTATAAAGCCACTCTGTGACGCACCGAGGATATTTCCAGCTCCACGAATGGCTAAATCACGCATGGCAATTTTAAAACCAGAACCAAGCTCTGTAAAGCCTTTTATCGCTTCTAAACGCTTTTCAGACACTTCTGTCAAAAGTTTGTCAGGTCGATACATCAGATAAGCATAAGCAATACGATTGGAACGCCCCACGCGCCCACGCAATTGATACAGGGTTGATAGTCCCATATGATCAGCATTTTCAATAAAGAGAGTATTGACGTTTGAAATATCAACGCCTGTTTCGATTATGGTCGTTGCCACTAGGACATCATAATAACCATTTAAAAAATCAAGAAGTGTATTTTCAAGCTGAACCTCGCTCATCTGACCATGGACGAACCCAATGGTCGCCTCTGGTATTATTTCTTGGAGTTCTGAGACTTTTTGCTCAATCGTGTCAACCTTATTGTAAACATAAAAGACCTGTCCTCCTCGATTGAGCTCACGCATAACTGCTTCTCTAACCACGCCATAGTTGGTCTCCATCACATAAGTCTGTACAGGATAGCGATTGGTCGGAGGCGTTTCGATAACAGATAAATCACGAATTCCAAGCATAGACATATGCAACGTCCTTGGAATAGGGGTCGCTGTCAACGTTAGGACATCAACCTTGGTCTTCAGCGTTTTTAAAGCCTCCTTGTGTTTCACACCAAAACGCTGCTCTTCATCAATCACAATCAAGCCTAAGTCCATAAAGACGACATCTTTTGATAATAAACGGTGTGTCCCAATCAAAATATCGACTTGCCCTTTTTTAACTTTTTCTAATGTATCTGTCTGCTCTTTTTTACTCTTAAAGCGACTAAGGACATCCACCGTCACAGGATAATCCTCAAAGCGCTCTTTAAAATTATCATAATGTTGCTGCGCAAGTACAGTAGTAGGCACTAAAAAAGCGACTTGCTTGTGATCATTGACCGCTTTAAAAGCAGCTCTCATCGCCACTTCCGTCTTACCAAAACCGACATCTCCGACTAAAAGTCTATCCATCGGTTTATCACTTTCCATATCAGCTTTGATTTCCTTGATAGAGCGCAGTTGATCTTCTGTCTCAGCATAAGCAAAGGCATTGTCAAAATCATGCTGGAGATCATCATCAGGAGAAAAGGCAAATCCTTTTTGCTGACTACGCTTAGCATACAAAGCTATCAAATCATCGGCAATATCTTCTACTTGCTTTTCAACACGTTTTTTCGTTTTCTTAAAACGCCCATCATTAAGCGTATTAAGCTTGGGCTCCTTACCATCTGCGGATACATACTTAGAAAGTAACTCTATCTGATCAATAGGAATAGAAATACGGTCTGCACGTTGGTATTGGACCGTGAGGTAGTCTCTATGCACACCACCTACCTCAATCGTTTCAATCCCTAAATAACGACCGATACCATGAACGTTATGAACGACATAATCGCCAACTGCCAGCTCACTATAGTCTCTTAGACGCTCAGCATTACTGATATTTGAGCGGCGAATGCGACGCTTGACACTTTTATGAAAAATTTCTTTTTCCGTAATAAGGACTAGCTTACTATCTGAAACATAAAAACCATTAGAGAGATTGCCTATTGTCAACTGTACCTGATTAGCATGAAGCTGATTATGATTGACCACAGGCACAGACAAGCCATACTCTTCAAGGCTCTTTTGCAAACGCTCTAGCTGTTTTTTTGAGGAAGCTTGAAGGACAACAGTTGCTTTTGAATTGACATAACGATGAATCTCGTCAATCAACAGGGGAAATTGATTGAAAAATTCTTGCATGGCATATTGTGTTATCGTATAGCTTTTGTCAAACGTCAAACGACCCAAACCTTTTTGAAAAAGAGAAAAGAAGGTCGCTGGCTGATAGCCTCTCAGTTTTTTATAAATATCAGCAAAGTACGTCACCTGTGCAAAGCCCCGCCCTTGCTGTAAATCTTCTGTCAATAAGCTAGCACTTTCAAGATCAATGGCACTATTTCTGTCTATCAATTTTTGAAAATCATCAAAAAAGATAGGAGTACCCTTAGGAATATAATCAAGCAGTGTCCACTCTTTCTCATAAAAAAGCGATAGGAGCTTTCGTGTATCATCTAACCTATGTCCTTGTTGGCAGCTAGACAGCTGATTAGCAATATAACTCTTTAGTGGCTCACTGGGATTTTTTTGCCATTCTTTCTCTAAAAAACGACTCGCACGCGCAAAATCCTCAGAAGATAAAATCAGATCATCTGCTGGAGAGACATAAGCACTCTCTAGTGTCTCCAAAGACTTCTGACTATCGACATCAAAATACCTAATGCCATCCAACTCATCACCGAAAAATTCGAGTCGATAAGCTTTCTCACTCGTCATCTCAAAAATATCCAGAATATCCCCTCTATGACTATACTCACCAGGACTTCTGACTTGAGATACTTTTTCATAACCTATCTGAGCCAACTGCTTGACAAGCCTATCTAGCTCGTACTCTTCTCCTATGTCAAAGGAAAGTTGATTTTGATGATAAGCCTTAGGTGATGGTAATAATAAGCGTAACCCCAATAAACTAACCACTAAAATACCTGACTGATGCTCATCTTGTAAAAAACGCATAGCTGATAAACGAGAGACAGCTCTGTCTAACGACGAAAAGATAAACTCTGCTGGCAAAACATCATCTGTAAAGAACTGATAAACAGCCTCTTCACCAATAAGGCTAGATAGATTAGACGCTAATTCTTCTGCTTCATGTTGTGTGGCAACCACAACAACTATTTTTTCTCGACTATCCTCGTAAGCTGAGGCAATAGCTAGCGCTTTACTACTAGCAGACAAACCCATCACTAGCTGACGTCTAAGACTGTGCAGCACAGCGTGCCACTCTTGAATAGCTTCATTTTGACTAAATAACGTGACAATATCCATATCTCACCCATTAATACGTCGCATAATAGAGGCAGGTTCCTCTTCTTGTAAAAAAGCGTTGACAGCCTTGTCAACTTTGTCAAGGCTAATATCTATAACTATCCTGTCTTCGCTACTAAACTGTCCCAAAACATGATTGATGACAGTACCTTTCTTCTCAGGACGTCCTATACCTATTTTGATACGGTCAAATACTTGACTACCAATATGAGCTATAATACTTTTAATACCATTGTGACCACCTGCCGAACCTTGTTGACGAAAGCGAAGTTTTCCAACAGCCATATCAAGATCATCATAAATCACTAACATATCAGCAACATCAATATTATAATAAGTCAATAATGCTTTAACAGCCAGACCACTATTATTCATAAATGTTGTTGGTTTTACAAAATAGACCTTCTCACCATTGATAAAAGAGGAGGCTATCTGTGCTTTAAAAGTTTTATCTTCTGTAAAGGTGGTGTCAAGATTTTTGACAAAGTTGTCAATTGCCATAAACCCTACATTATGACGCGTGTTGTCATATTTACTGCCTGGATTTCCCAAGCCAACTATCATTTTGACCATGTCATTCTCCTTTTGAAATTGATGGTACGCAAAAATGATTAAGAGACCTAATAAGGTCTCCTAACCGCTAACTATTCGCCTTTTAAACGTTAAAACGAAATTCCATGATATCGCCATCTTGAACGATATACTCTTTTCCTTCCTCACGCAAGCGCCCTGCTTCCTTAACCGCTTTTTCACTACCGTAAGTCATCAAATCATCATAAGACATAGTGACCGCACGAATAAAGCCTCGTTCAAAATCAGAATGAATAATACCAGCTGCTTGAGGAGCTTTAATCCCTCTCTTGAACGTCCAAGCACGTACTTCTTTTTCACCTGCAGTAAAATAAGTCCCTAAACCAAGAAGATGATAAGCAGCTCGTGTCAACTTGTCAACACCAGACTCACTCAAACCAATAGCTTCTAAAAACTCTTGCTTGTCCTCATCATCTAGCTCTGAGATTTCCTCTTCTGCACGCGCAGAGATAACCACCACTTCGGCATTTTCTGTTGCAGCAAAATCTCTAATCTGTTTCACATAGTCAATATCATATGGATTAGCGACCTTGTCTTCGTCCACATTGGCGACGTAAAGGACCGGTTTGGTTGTCAAAAGAAAGAGACCTTTAACAATGTGTTTTTCTTCATCTGTAAAATCAATCGTTCTAGCAGATTTACCATCTTCTAAGACAGGCTTAATTTTTTGCAAAACAGCAAATTCAGCAACCGATTCCTTATCTTTTTGAGTGCGCGCCATTTTTTCAACACGCGCATAGCGCTTATTGATAGACTCTAAATCGGCTAAAATAAGCTCTAAATTGATCGTTTCGATATCTGCTAAAGGATCTACAAAAGCATCTTCACGCCCTTGCTCACGCATGACATTCTCATCGTCAAACGCACGAACAACGTGAACAATAGCATCTACTTCACGGATATTCGCTAAAAATTTATTACCAAGGCCTTCCCCTTTAGAAGCCCCTTTAACGATACCTGCAATATCTGTAAATTCAAAGGTTGTTGGAACTGTTTTTTTAGGGGTAATCAGCTCTGTCAACTTCTGCAAACGCTCATCAGGGACTTCTACCATGCCAACATTGGGATCAATGGTTGCAAAGGGATAATTGGCAGCCTCTGCTCCTGCCTTAGTAATTGCATTAAATAAAGTTGATTTACCGACATTTGGTAAACCAACGATACCTGCTGTTAAAGCCATAGATTAGTATTCTCCATTCAAAATAATCAGTCCTATTATACCAAAAAATAGGGACTTAGGTAAATATAGCGATCAAGACAAACCTGATTAAAATAACGCTCTGATAACTTTTTCTTAAGTTGAAATCTTTCACTAACAATACTATCAACTAGACGTCACTTGCTTTAGTTTTCGTTCAAAATCATGCCGACTCATCATAATGATATGCTGACAATTAGTACAGCGAAGTTTAATATCTGCTCCTAAGCGGGTAATCTCCCAAGCGTTTGCTTTTTTACCAGTTTCTTTAATAATACATGCATGTGGTTTTTTCATCTGTACGATAGAACCTAATTGGTACATATTATCTCCTTTTCTAGTTGTCAGGTATGAAAAAGAGCTAGAAAAATCACTCTTTTAATTCGTACGGACTGGCGTAATCAATTGAATGAAGTGATCAGCATCTTCAGTTGGTGTTAATGTGAAAGGACGTACAGGAGAGATAAAGTGAACACTGACTGTCTCACTTTTAAGAGCTTTCAAAGCTTCAATGAGATAAGTTGGGTTAAAACTAATGGTCAAATCACTACCTGATTGCTCTAAGGCCTCTAATTCTTCATTAACAGTACCAACTTCAGGTGAATTAACATGAGCAGAAACACTATTGGCTGCTATCTCTAAGCGGACAGTCCCATTTTGTGTTGCATTAGAGATAAGAAAAGCACGCTCCATAGCATGACGTAGGCCTTCTGTTTGAAAGACAACTTCTGTTTCAAATTGAGTCGTCAACAGACGATCAGTATCAGGATAAGTACCTTCTAACATGCGAGCATAAAAGCTGATATATTCGCTTTTGAAAAGTACTTGGCTATCTGAGAGATAGATTTCGATTGTTTTAATATCATCAGTAAAAACCGCTGTTAATTCTCTAAGGGAACGACTAGGAATAACAACATCAAAAGAAACTGAAGTATGATCTAATTCTAACTTACGTTGACTCATACGATGTGAATCAGTAGCAACAGCTTTAAACATATGATCTTCTAATACCATATGAACCCCTGTCAAGATAGGACGACTTTCTTGTTGACTAGCTGCAAAAGCCGTTTCAGAGATAAGCGTTTTTAAAACTTTAGTTTCTAAAACGAGAGGTTTATCTGTATTAACTTCTTGTAAAATAGGATAGTTTTCTACATCTTTACCTTTTAACGTGATTTCTGACTTACCACTAGTAAGAACTAATTGATGGTGTTCAATTTCTTTAAGGTCAACATTAATATCAGGAAGGCTTGAGATAACATTGATAAAAAAATTAGCATCAATTAAAATCGCACCCGTCGTGTTAATCAATAGCCCTGCATTTTGATGTTCAACTGGAATGGTATTTTCAATTGAAATTTGACCATTGGAACCTGTTAAGGTGACACCTTCGTTAGTCACTTGTAATTTTAAACTTGATAAAATAGGAATCGCGTTTTTAGACGAAATAGCACGTTTAGTTGCTGTTAGGGCTTGTAGAAAAAAAGTTTTGTTAATGGAAAAATGTAACATCATAACTCCTTTATTATAAGTATTATAGTTAGTAGTAGTAGTAGAACTTGTGGATAAGGTGGAAAAGGGTCTAAAAAGATCTTTTTTCTAAGATTAAGACTTGTGCACAATCTGTGGAAAAGATTGTTGTGTTTTGAGAGGTTATCCACATGTTAATTGATTTTACTTTTGATAGTTTCTAGCTCGATACGAAGATTTTCATCTTGTGAGAGCATATTTTTGATTTTATTATAAGCATGAAGAACAGTAGAGTGGTCACGTCCACCAAAGGATTTTCCTATTTTAGGAAGGCTATTGTCGGTGAGTTCACGTGCCAGATACATAGCGACTTGGCGGGCTAGGACAATATCTTGTGTGCGTTTGGTCGCTTTGATTTCTTTGACGGTAACGCCATAGAATTTACCAACTTGTTCTTGAATGTCGTCAATAGAAATCACGGTCATTGTCGGTGTATCATGTCGTCTAGCACGAATAGCTTCAGCAGCCAGCTCGACTGTGATAGTATCGGTGTGCTTAAAGTTAGCAACTAGATCAATATCTTTTAGGGCACCTTCCAAATCACGAACATTAGAGTTAAATTGATTGGCTAGGTACTCAATCGTATTTTGCTCAAAGGTATAAGGCAAGTGCTGGATTTTATTGGTTAAAATAGCGACGCGTGTTTCATAGTCTGGTGGTGTGATATCGACGGTTAAGCCCCAGTTAAAGCGCGAAACAAGTCGATTCTCAAGGCCGTTTAGCTGATCAGGCGTTCTATCACTGGTTAAGACGATTTGTTTGTTGTTGCTATGGAGGGCATTAAAGGTATTGAAAAATTCCTCCTGAGTAGCCTTCATCTTAGAGGTTCCCATTGATTGGATATCGTCAATTAAGAGGACATCCAAGGTCCTAAAGCTTTCTTTCATCTCATCTTTTTTACCTGTTTGGAGACTTTTTAGAAATTCATTGATAAAGGTCTCAGCAGAGATATAGCGAATTCTGGCATTTGGTCTATCGCTTAGGATTTGGTTTCCAATAGCATTGAGCAGATGTGTTTTACCAAGACCAGGTCCTCCATAGATAAAGAGTGGGTTATAGGTAATACCTGGAGAATTTGAAACAGCAATAGCAGCTGCTTTAGCCCATTTGTTGCCATCTCCTTGGACAAAGTTGTCAAAAGTATATTGTTTATCAATATTAGAGACAACAGGTGTCAGCTGATTAGGCGTGTCATTGTGATAAGCGTTCGTTGGCTCAAGATTAGGTTCTATTTTAGGTAGGCTATCTTCAAAGGTAAACTCACAGTTAATTTCTTGGTTAAAAATCTCAAAACCAGCTGTTAAAATTACTGATTTGAGATTTTGGCGCCAAAACATTTGTTTAAAATCTTCGAGATAAACCGTGGCTGTGTTGTCTTTAATAGTGAGAAGTCTAGCATCAGCCACGAAGTAATCATAGGCGGCTTGTTTTAGTTCTGCGCGTGCTAGCTCCAAGACACGATTCCAAAATAATTGTTCATTCGTCGTCATAATCGTCCTCTTGTGGATAATATCAGTTTCTCTATTGTATCATATTTATTTCAAGTTTTCCACAGGGCAAAACAAGCATTTTTTCGTTTAAAAAGTTATCCACAAATAGTGATATACCAAGCTTTTTAGGACCTCGTAGGACATAAGGTTAAAAAATTGTTACGAAAAAGTAAAAAAGAAAACCTCTAAGAGTTAAACTTGTGGATAAACGGAACTAACAGCTGTTTATAGCAGTTATCCACAAGTTGTGGATATTGTTCTTTGCTTACTGTCTCAGTGGATCTCAGCATTCTAGCCTGTGGAAAACTAAAATATAAAAAAAGAATTATCAACAGCATATTAAAAATTGTTGATAATTCTGTGTAATTCGGCTGTGTCTGAAAATGGAATGACTACTTGTCCTGAACCATCTTGTTTGTGCTTAAGGCGAACAGGAAGTCCTATCTGCTGGCTTAAGCGTTGTTCGATATCTTTTTGAAAAATATTTTTCTCTACTTTAGCTGGTGAGGATTGCTTAGATTTATGGAGTGCTTGTTGGACTTGCCTGACGCTTAGGTGCTCCTTTTGTATTTTGGCAAACCAATAGAGCTGCTCATCTTCTGAAAGTGTGAGGAGAAGTCGCGCGTGACCTGGGCTGATCTCTTTCTTTTGAAGTCCTTTTTGTAATGTTTGGGGGAGTTGAAGTAGTCTCAAGCTATTGGTAATATAAGGGCGTGATTTCCCCATATAGTCTGCAATAACTTCGTGCGTCAAGCCCTTCTTATCAATCAGTTGCTGATAAGCGAGCGCTTCTTCGATAGGATCCAGATCACTGCGTTGAAGGTTTTCGATGATGGCCTGTTGCATACTCTCAGTATTAGTCATGCTTTTCATAATAACAGGAATCTCTTTTAGCCCTGCCAATTTAGCAGCTCTAAGACGCCTTTCTCCTGCGACTAATTCGTAGCCAAAAATATCAGATTGTCGTACGATGATTGGTTGAATCAAGCCGTTTTGCTTGATAGAATTAGCCAATTCTTCTAACTCCTCCATTTTAAAATGAAGACGTGGTTGATAAGGATTGGGACTAATATCATCAATAGCAACAGTCAGTAGTGTGTCGTTTACCATAAGGGCTCCTTTATCAGTAATCAAAAAGAGGTTGAGAACCAACCTCTTTTTAAGATGCGAGTTTACTCGCTTTTATTGTACTATACCATTCAGGAAAAATCACTTCTTAATTTAGTTGTCAGATGAGCTAGATGACTGACTACTTAGATCTTGTGTTGATTTTGACAGAGTAATATCAACGGTTTTCTTGTCTGTTCCACGGTAGTAAGTCACTTTGATGGTGTCGCCAATGGCATGGCTGTAGAGAAGACTTTGCAAATCACTGGTTGAAGTGACTGCTTTACCATCAATTTCGGTAATGACATCGTATTTTTCAAGTTTGCCACTAGCAGGCATGCCATCTTGTACAGAAGCGACGACGACACCGCTTGTGATACTTGATGGGATATTAAGTTGACTAATAGCATTGGTAGAGAGGTTTGTCAAATCAGCCATAGAAATGCCTAGCGCTGGACGTGTGACACGACCGTCTTTTTCGAGTTGGTTGATGATGCTAACAACATCATTTGATGGAATGGCAAATCCCATTCCTTCGACAGAGTCGCCACTTGAAGAGTTGGTTGAAATCTTACTTGAGTTGATGCCGATGACTTGTCCTTCGATATTGATAAGAGGACCTCCTGAGTTACCAGGATTGATAGCGGCATCGGTTTGGATCGCGTTAGTGGAGATTGTCTCTCCGTTGTCATTGGTTAGAGTTACTGTACGGCTAAGGCTAGATACGATACCTTGTGTGACAGAGTTGGCATAGTCAGTCCCAAGAGGACTACCAATAGCAATGGCGACTTCTCCCACCTTGATGGTAGAAGAATCTGCAAAATCTGCAACTGTGATATCTTTTACTTTGTCAGAGCTGATTTTGATGACGGCTAAGTCGGAGTAAGTATCTGCTCCCACTAAATCTCCAACGACTTTACTGCCATCTGCGAGTTGAATTTCGATTTGTTGGGCTCCTTCGATGACGTGATTGTTGGTGACAAGATAGGCAGTGTTCCCCTCTTTTTTGTAAATGACACCAGATCCTTCACCATAGACGCTTAAATCACCCTCAGAAGCGTTGTCGCTACTATTGGTTTGGCTATCATTACCAAAAAGGCGACCGTAGAGTTCAGATAAATCAGCATTTGATGAGCTATCCTTTTGATAGTTAATAACAGAAACAACGGCTCCTTGTACTTTTTCGACAGCTTTAGTCGTGCTATTTGAGTTATCATAGACGACTTTGCCAGCGACAGTAGTAGATGAGCTAGAATTGTTAGTCAAGGGTGTGTGTGTGGCTACAAGAGTTCCTAAAATCCCACCGATAAAACCAATGAGAATAACCAGTAACCATTTACCCCATTGTTTGAAAAATGACTTGGTAGATTTCATAAATCCTCCTTTTAAAAGTTTTTTGTTTTTACAATATATCAGTTGACTTAATTTGAGCTTAAATCATCCCAAAAAAGTTATCAACAATTTGTGGAAAACTTTGTTCTGTTAATTATTATAGCGATATTATAAGCTTTTTACAAGAAAAAACACATATCCACTTGTGGAAAAAGTAGTGGATTTTATGTGGATATATGCTACAATAACAATTATGAAAATCAAAATTATCACTGTTGGCAAATTAAAAGAAAAATACCTTAAAGATGGTATTTTAGAGTATAGTAAGCGGTTAGGACGATTTACAAAATTAGAGTTGATAGAGCTAGTTGATGAAAAAACACCTGATAAAGCTAGCGCTAAAGAAAATGAGGCGATTTTGCAAAAAGAAGGAGAGCGCATTTTAGCTAAACTATCTGAGAGAGATTATATTTTTGCCCTAGCTATCGAAGGAGCAGAGCTTAGCTCAGAAGCCTTTAGTAAAACAATGAGTCAGGTAACTATACAAGGTTATTCGACGGTTACGTTTATTATTGGAGGTAGCTTAGGCTTGTCTTCAGACGTTAAAAAAAGAGCGCATCAACTATTGAGTTTTGGGCGCTTTACCCTTCCCCATCAATTGATGCGCTTGGTGCTTGTTGAGCAGATATACCGATCGTTTATGATTCAGCAAGGTAGCCCTTATCATAAATAAAAAGGCTATGTAGCCTTTTGAAATACTGATTCCAGCAGGATTCGAACCTGCGACCGTTCGCTTAGAAGGCGAATGCTCTATCCAGCTGAGCTATGGAACCATAACAGTATTATTTTATCAAAAAAGAGATGGTTTTGTCAAATAAAGATGAGTATTTATCTCTTCAAAAAAGAAAAAATTTTTTCAAAAAATACTAGACAAATGAAATCATTTTGTTATAATAGTAAGAGTGATAGAGATAACTATCTAATGGTCCGTTGGTCAAGGGGTTAAGACACCGCCTTTTCACGGCGGTAACACGGGTTCGAATCCCGTACGGACTGTTTCAAAGCTGCTTAGCAGTTTTTTGTTTATCCGGCATAGCTCAGTTGGTAGTAGCGCATGACTGTTAATCATGATGTCGTAGGTTCGAGTCCTACTGCCGGAGTGATAAGACACTTCTAGGAGTTCCTAGGAGTTTTTTTGATGTAAAAGAGCATCGGTCTATAAACCGATGCTCTTTATGTTTGATTTTGTTTAAAAAGATAGCTATTGATAGTGAGATAGCTAATAAAGCCAATAATGCCTAGGAGAGAGAGGATCACCCCTTCTTTAAATCCATTTGGGATAAAGGTTAAAGTCACTTCTCCTGTACCTTGTGGCACATCAACACGCATAAAGCCACCTTGAGCTTTTTTGAGTGCGACCTCTTTATTGTTTATTTTTGCAGACCAACCTTTATCATAGGGTAATGTCACCAAAAGGGAGCTTTCCTTATCCGTTTGATAAGAGATGTTAACATGATTAGATTGGGTGGTGACAGAGACGTCTTGATTATTGAGATGTGTCATTGCAGTCTGGTAAGCTGCTAAATCTAAGCCATAAAAGTGTGGTTCCTGAAAACTGATACGATTGTTATCAGGAAAACTAAAGATGACCTCTATGTTATCTCCAGCTACAAACTGTCCCAGATTAAAAAAAGTATAGGCATCATCGGTAGTGTAGGTGACTGTCTTACCGTTAATGGTGGCAGAGACAGTCTCATTTTGTGTGTTTGAAAAAATAATATTAGGCATACTGACATACACTTGGGAATCAGTCGTTATCTGAAATTGATAGGATATCGTTGCGGTGTTTGTGTCATTAGGTGTACTGGTAACAGTTGTTCCTAATAGATTAGCACCTGAGATAAGTTGCGACGACAGGCGATAAAAGTAGGTTAAATTAAGACCTGTCAATTGGTTTAAAAGTTTAGTCTGATTGTCAAGTGTATTGACAGTGAAGTCAACATCCTTGTAAACACCATTGCTTAGCAGAGCGAGTGGGCTAGCGTATTGATTTTCATAAAGAGAGGTGGTATTTTCAGTTTTAACACGCTTAAAGCCAAAGGTGTCAGGAATGGGTGTTGAGGAAAGTAGATACTTGATACCAAATAGACTATCTGCAATAAGGCTGTTATTTTGATAGCGTAGATTGAGATTGGTCCCTGTTGATTGGTAGCCTAAGCGGTCAAGGATGCTACTGGAAGAACGATTACGGATGGACGAAAATTGGGAGATGCCGTTGTAGCCAAATTTCATACTATCATTTCCTGTCTGGGGAATACTACGTTCCATTCGGTAGAAATCGGTATTTTGAGATTTTGTAAAGGTGACTAGATTGTCAATATCTGTCAAATGACGTTCGTAACCTTGGCGAGAAGGAAAGACCCATTCTTCTTTGATACCTACAATTTGAGAATGAGCATTTAATCCCATTTCTAAAAGGGTAAATAGTAGAGTGAAGCCTATGACAGCTTTTTTACTAATCCAGTTTTGAGATTGAGCAATGATTAAGATACTGTAAACAAGTGTAAAGAGTAGTGTAAAGATAAAAAGATAGCTTGTTAAAAAGCTATAGTGTTTTTGGAAAATGAAGGTCAGCAAAAAACCTACTGTTGGAATAGCCATTCCTACTATAAGACGTGGCAGACTTATTTGAGATAGGTAGGAAAGACTTTGTCCAGCTAGTAAAATCATAGTGAGAGAAAGAACCCAAGAATAACGATGTAAAAACATGTTTGGGGCGTGCATTCCCTGCCAGAAGAGATCTAGTGGTTGGAGGTAAAAACTTGCTATAATAAATCCGATGAGTAAAGCGTAAGCAAGGCGTGTTGTCCACTTGATTTGCTTTAGTGTAAAGAAGATAATGGTCAAGAAAAATGGAAATAGACCGACGTAAATCATCGGAATAGCACCGAACTTTGTCGTGTCGTAAGAACCAACGATCGTTTTAGCAAAAAGGTCAAGAAACCAGCTATTATCTGTAAACCAGCTTGTCAACTCTGTAAAGGTTTCACCGTGAGTTGACAGGTCTAAGTAAGTGGGAAGAAGCATGATAGCACTTGTCAGAGCGCTTAATATAGATATGAAACCAAAGCGGAAAAAGGCTTTTAGACGGCTTTTCCAATTAGGTAGACTAGTCATCTGAACCAAGCTATACAAGCTCAGGAAAATGGCCATCATAAATCCAAAATAGTAATTCTGAATCAATAAGATAGCTAAGCTAAAGTAATAGAGACTTACTTTTTGGTTAAAAATGAGGCGATGTAGTCCTAAAATAATGAAAGGAGCTATAATAAAGACATCTAGCCACATATTGATTTCAATTTGGCTAATGGCAAAACTCATCAAAGCGTAAGAGAGTGACAAACTAAGCGATAAGACGGGGTGAAGCTTTGTATAGAGCCTCCTGAGCATACTAAAGGAGGCTAATCCCATCAAACCGACTTTGATGAGTGTGAAAAGATAGATAGCATCAGGCATAGATGTCAAGTCAAAGAAATAGACAAAAGGGGCTAAAAAACTTCCCAAATAGTAGCTCATCAAGGCATAAAAGTTGAGTCCAAGACCGCTACTAAAGGTATAAAAGAGACTATCTTGTCCGTGTAAAATATTACGTAGTGTCTGTGCAAAGATGACATACTGGTGAAAACCATCACTAGCAAGAATGGTTGTAGGACTTTTCCAATAAATATTTTGAGATAAAAAGACAAGCCCTAAAATAGTTAACGGTAATAAAAAACTAGCTAGGTAAGTCAATAAAATCGTGTGTTTTCGAATAAAGGTCATAAAACAATCCCTTAATGGTAAATAGTAAAAAAGTCAAGTCTGGAATAGAATTCCAGACTTTAGATTATGATTATTTCCAAAGCTCCTGTACTTTTTCTTGTACTTCAGCATTGTTGAGAAAGTCATCGTACGTTTCGTCAATACGGTCAATGACACCATTTTTTGAAATGACAATGATATGATTGGCGAGAGTTTGGATAAATTCGTGGTCATGGCTGGCAAAGATGATAGATTCTTTAAAATCTTTGAGACCGTCATTTAAGCTAGAAATAGATTCTAAGTCTAGGTGATTGGTAGGGTCATCTAAGATAAGCACATTAGATTTTAAAAGCATAAGTTTAGAGAGCATGACACGCACTTTTTCGCCACCAGAGAGGACATTGACAGATTTGTTGACCTCATCTCCTGAAAAGAGCATACGTCCTAAAAAGCCTCTTAGGAAGGTATTATCGTCTTCTTCTTTGCTTGCAAATTGGCGGAGCCACTCAAGAATAGACTCGTCTGTAGCAAAATCTTTAGAGTTATCTTTAGGAAGATAAGATCGACTAGTTGTCACTCCCCACTTGATAGTTCCTTCGTAGTCGATCTCTCCCATCAAAGCACGAATTAAGGCTGTTGTTTGAATGTCGTTTTGTCCGATAAGAGCTGTTTTATCGCCTGGACGTAGGATAAAGCTAATATTATCAAGAATTTTCTCACCATCAATAGTGACGGAGAGATTTTCAACAGTGAGAAGATCTTTTCCTGTTTCACGTTCGGAGACAAACTTAATAAAAGGATATTTACGACTAGATGGGACAATCTCTTCAAGCTCAATTTTATCAAGCATTTTTTTACGTGAAGTGGCTTGCTTGGATTTTGAAGCATTGGCAGAAAAGCGAGCGACAAATTCTTGGAGTTCTTTGATTTTTTCTTCAGCTTTAGCATTACGGTCAGCTTGTAATTTAGCGGCAAGCTCACTTGATTGTTTCCAGAAATCATAGTTTCCGACATAGAGTTTGATTTTACCAAAATCAAGGTCAGCCATATGTGTGCAGACTTTGTTAAGGAAGTGACGGTCATGGGATACGACAATGACTGTATTGTCAAAATCAATCAAGAAATCCTCTAACCAAGCGATAGACTGAATGTCAAGACCGTTGGTAGGCTCGTCAAGTAGTAAGACATCAGGTTGTCCAAAAAGAGCCTTAGCTAAAAGCACTTTGACTTTGTCACCATTGGCAAGCTCACTCATGGTTTGATAGTGAAGCTCTTCTGGAATATTTAGGTTTTGTAGAAGTTGAGATGCTTCGCTCTCAGATTCCCATCCTCCAAGCTCGGCAAATAGCCCCTCTAGCTCAGCTGCACGGACACCATCTTCATCAGAGAAATCTTCTTTCATGTAGATGGCATCTTTTTCTTTCATGATACCATAGAGCTTTTCATTTCCCATGATAACCACGTCAATCACGCGCTCGTCTTCGTAGTCAAAGTGATTTTGACGTAGGACAGATAGTCTCTCATCTGGGCCTAGAGAGACGTGTCCTGTACTTGGTTCAATATCGCCAGCAAGAATTTTTAGGAAAGTTGATTTTCCAGCACCATTAGCGCCAATAAGCCCATAGGTGTTACCAGCTGTAAAGTTAATCGTTACATCATCAAATAATTTTCGATCGCTAAAGCGAAGCGATACATCAGAAACTGTTAGCAAATTTTTTCACCTCAATCTTTTGTTGCCTTTTCATTTTACCGAAAATACGGTGATTTTTCAATGAACTACATTGGTGGGATGATATCATCACCTGTTTTATGGTAGTGTTTGGTGATACTAAAGCCTCGTCCCATCACTTGGCTAGCTGGCATGACAACGATAAAGGCAGTTTCGTCAATCGCAAGGACGCCTTTTTGCAATCGAGGAAATTCTAAACTGGTGATAGTGGTCATGATCATGTCTTTTTGGCCACCTGTAAATCCACCGATAATAGGCCACTGACTGACTCCACGATCAAGTGTCTGTGTAATGTAGTCTTTGATCTCATCGGTATGTCTTGAGACAATCATGATATTTTTAGATGATTGAAAGCCAGTGCTTATAATATCAACGACATAAGAGATGACTAAAAGAGCTATAATAGAGTACATGACTGTATCGACATCAAAGGCAATAAAGCCTGTCCCAACGACCAAACCATCAATTAAAATAAGGATGACGCCAAACGGTAGGGGAGTGTATTTATTGATAATTTGAACGAGGATACCAGTACCTCCTGTGGATGAATTGCCTAAAAAGACAATGCCTAGTCCAATGCCTACAATAATCCCGCCAAAAAGCGCCGCTAGGAGCTGGTTGTCTGTGATATTGGGTAGCTGAGAGGTTAATCTCATAAAAATAGGATAGATTAGCGAACCATAAATGGTTTTGATAAAAACAGCTTTTCCTAGGAAAAGTAAGCAAAGAAAAAGCAAAGGAACATTTAGTGCCATAACAAAGTTAGACGGTGTCCAGCCAAATAATTTTTCAAAACTAACAGCTAGCCCTCCAACCCCTCCTGAGGCAATATGGTTATGTAAAAACATAGTATTAAAGCCAATTGATGCAATAAAAGCCCCTACTGTAACGAGACAAAAATCATATACTCTTTTCATCCTGTATCCCCTTTCATAAATGATTGCTCTCTCATTATCACAAAAGATAGAAGGCTAGTCAAGTGCTTTTCCTTTGAAATGACTGAAGTGGCAAGATGTTTGACGTGAAACAATCAGCTAATGTTCCTAGCCTTGGCAAAGAAGGCTTAGATTTGATATAATGGGTCTGTAATATGCTTAGTATGATAGCATTGATGTGACTTTTAGAGATAGAAAAGCGTTTTTTGTTTAGAGCGCTAGAGGAGTAAGAATTATGACAAAACCTATTATTCTAACAGGTGATCGCCCCACAGGAAAATTACATCTAGGGCATTATGTAGGCAGTCTAAAAAATCGTGTCTTGTTGCAAAATGAAGATAAGTATCAAATGTTTGTTTTTCTAGCTGACCAACAAGCGCTCACGGACCATGCAAAAGAATCAGCAGCCATTCGTGAGTCTATAGGTAATGTAGCGCTTGATTATCTGTCTGTTGGCTTGGACCCAGCTAAAGTCACTATTTTTATTCAAAGTCAGATTCCAGAATTGGCAGAATTGACCATGTATTATCTGAACTTGGTGTCAGTATCTCGCCTAGAGCGCAATCCAACGGTCAAATCCGAGATTGCTCAGAAAGATTTTGGGGAGTCGATTCCGTCAGGTTTTTTAGTCTATCCTGTGTCACAAGCAGCTGATATTACAGCATTTAAAGCTAATTTTGTGCCTGTTGGGAATGACCAAAAACCGATGATTGAGCAAACAAGAGAAATTGTGCGTTCGTTCAATCATACCTATCAGACAGATATTCTCGTTGAGCCAGAAGGGATTTTCCCAGCTAATGAAGCAGCAGGTCGCTTGCCTGGTCTTGATGGGAATGCTAAGATGTCTAAATCACTAGGCAATGGTATTTATTTATCGGATGATGCTGATACTGTCTATAAAAAAGTAATGAGTATGTACACCGATCCAAGTCACGTGCGCGTGGAGGATCCAGGACATATCGAAGGGAATATGGTCTTTCATTATCTTGATATTTTTGCAGGGCCAGAAGATAGAGCTGATGTTGAGGCTATGAAAGAGCATTATCAGCGTGGTGGTCTTGGAGATGTCAAGACAAAGCGTTATTTGCTCGAGATTTTAGAGAGAGAGCTAGAACCTATTCGTAAGCGTCGTCTAGAATATGCTAGTGATATGGGACAAGTTTTTCGTATGTTAGATGAAGGTAGCCAAAAAGCGCGTGAAGTTGCTGGACAGACTCTTTTTGAAGTGAAATCAGCAATGGGAATCAATTATTTTTAAAGAGTGGTTACCACTCTTTTTTAGTTAAGGAGAATACTTGAAAATTCTGAAAAAATCAACTTCAAAAAATAGCAGTTGAAGTAGTTGACAAATGATTTTGGCATGATATGATATTAACAATAACCGTAAGGCTAGGGACTATAGTCTCTGATGACCAACTAGAAAAGAGGAACTGTAAATGTCAAATTGGGACACTAAATTTTTGAAAAAAGGATTTACTTTTGATGATGTCTTACTTATCCCTGCAGAAAGCCACGTGCTTCCAAATGAAGTCAATATGCAAACAAAGCTTGCCAAAAATTTGACATTGAATATTCCTATTATTACAGCGGCTATGGATACTGTGACAGATAGCCGCATGGCAATTGCGATTGCGCGTGCAGGTGGTCTTGGTGTCATTCATAAAAATATGTCCGTTAAAGACCAAGCAGAAGAAGTCCGTAAAGTAAAACGCTCTGAAAATGGGGTTATCATCGATCCATTCTTCTTACAACCAGACAATACAGTGTCTGAAGCAGAGGATTTAATGCAACGTTATCGCATTAGTGGTGTACCGATTGTTGAGACTCTTGAAAACCGTAAGCTAGTCGGTATTATTACCAATCGTGATATGCGCTTTATCTCTGATTATAATCAACCTATCTCAGCTCATATGACTAGCCAAGACTTGGTGACAGCACCAGTTGGGACAGACTTGGAAACAGCAGAGCGCATTCTTCATGAACACCGTATTGAAAAACTTCCTCTTGTGGATGAAAACGGGCGTTTATCTGGTTTGATTACCATTAAAGATATTGAAAAAGTCATTGAGTTTCCAAATGCAGCTAAAGACGAATTTGGACGACTTTTAGTGGCAGGTGCTGTCGGAGTAACATCAGATACGTTTGAGCGTGCAGAAGCTCTCTTTGAGGCTGGTGCGGATGCTATTGTTATTGATACCGCACACGGACATTCAGCTGGCGTACTTCGTAAAATCGCAGAGATTCGTGCGCATTTCCCAGATAAGACTTTGATTGCAGGAAATGTAGCGACTGCCGAAGGAACACGTGCTCTTTATGAAGCTGGTGTTGACGTGGTTAAGGTGGGTATCGGACCAGGTTCTATTTGTACAACACGTGTTGTAGCAGGTGTAGGTGTCCCACAGGTGACAGCTATTTACGATGCTGCTAGTGTTGCTCGTGAGTACGGTAAAGCTATTATCGCAGATGGTGGTATTAAATACTCTGGTGATATTGTGAAGGCTCTGGCAGCAGGTGGTCATGCTGTTATGCTTGGTTCTATGTTTGCAGGCACAGATGAAGCTCCAGGTGAAACAGAGATTTACCAAGGTCGTAAATTTAAAACTTATCGTGGTATGGGCTCTATTGCAGCCATGAAAAAAGGGTCAAGTGATCGCTATTTCCAAGGTGCTGTTAATGAAGCTAATAAGCTTGTTCCAGAAGGTATTGAAGGTCGCGTAGCTTATAAAGGTTCAGTATCCGATATCGTCTTTCAAATGCTTGGTGGTATTCGCTCAGGTATGGGTTATGTCGGTGCAGCAGATCTTCATTCCTTACGTGAAAATGCTCAGTTTATCGAAATGTCTGGTGCGGGCTTGAAAGAAAGTCATCCACACGATGTTCAAATTACAAATGAAGCACCTAACTATTCTGTACAATAAAAAAGAGAGGGATTTCCTCTCTTTTTCATTTACAATTACGTCAATATTTTTGTCATAACTGTAAATCAATTTGTAAATAACAATAACTAAAACAACTGGTTTAATAACTATTGACGTGACAAGTAGTTGTAAATCATAGTGTCAATCATCTTTAGTGTTGTTCAAATGCCCATTTGAGATCGTAAAGGTTTTGAGCTCAGATGGGAGATTGTGGAGATGACTGATACTTGTTGTGGTCATAAAGGTTTGAACCTTGTTATCTTTGATAGCTTGGATGAGTTTATCTTGTCGTGTATTATCAAGCTCGCTCATAACATCATCCAGTAGTAAAATGGGGGAATCCTCAGTCATTTGTGAAATAAGATCAACCTCAGCCAACTTTAAAGAGAGGATTAGACTACGTTGCTGTCCTTGGCTAGCAAAGCTAGCATTAAGATCATTAATGAAAAAGGCTAAATCATCGCGATGGGGTCCTACCCCTGTATTTTTTTTGAAAGCATCTCGCTTAAATGATGCTTGTAATTGTTTGGAAAAAGTATCTTCAAGCTGGTCAATATCCTCAAAACGGATGGAAGATAAATAACGGATATCTAGATGTTCCAATTGGTTAGAGATGGTAAAATGGTGTTTGTCTGCTTGTTGGGAGAGATTAGTGATAAAGTGATGACGATGTCGTATAACACGACTCCCATAATGGACGAGTTGTTCATCTAGGACTGCTAAAAAATCGTTATCAATCGTTTCTGCTGCTTTTAGATAGCTATTACGTTGCTTGAGGACATGGTTATAATGAGATAAATCAGAAAGATAAAGTGGCTTGATTTGTCCAAGGTCTATATCAATGAATTTACGCCTTAAAAGAGGAGAACCTTTGACTAATTGTAAATCTTCAGGCGCAAAAAGAACGACTGTCATAGCACCGATATAATCGGATAATTTATCTTGCTTTAAATGATTAACTTTAGTAATGCGCCCACGGTTGGAGAGTTGAATAGCCAGTGAGAGATTGCCATTTTTCCGCGCAATAGTCCCAGAAACGTCGAGCATTTCATGATTAAAGCTGATAACTTCCTTATCTGAGCGCGTTCTGTGACTACGTGTCAAGGCTAGAAAATAGATAGCCTCTAAAAAATTGGTCTTACCTTGCGCGTTTTCTCCTACAAAAATATTCAGTGAGGGAGAAAAGTCAGCAGTCAACTGCTCATAATTACGATAGTTTTTGAGTTGTATTGATTGTATCCACATGATTAGGTTCCTGGGAAGCGTGGCTTCTTTTGAGGTTTTGATGCCACTTTAGTAGCGTTTGGAGTCACCTTTTTATTAAGCTTTTTGACAATAGCAGCCACACGTTGTTTTTCGTCTAAGTCTTCTTGATGTTGTTTGATTTGCTCGTCACTTGGCTGGGTAAGTGTGATAGTGACATTTTGGTTAACGATAGTGATAACATCACCAAGTCGCAGTTTTTTTCCTCGGCGTGTTTCCCTTTCTGTGTTTAAAAGAACCTGATTGTCTTGTAAAAAGGATTTGACTGCACCACCACTTTGAATGATACGAAGATCTTTTAAAAGGGCTTGCAGTGTGATATAGTCGTCAAATAATGGGTAGTTCATAATAACCTCTCTTGTTAGTGATGATGTTATTATATCATATGAAAGGCAGATAGCTAGTCTTTAGGCAGTAAAGGTGGTGTCAATATACTTGACAATCTTGTTAAATATAGCTTTAAAGCATGAACTATATTCTTAAAAATGATATAATAAAGAGATTATTTAACTAGAAAGGCATGTCATGAAACTTGCAGAAGGTGTCCAGCTACATCTTATTAAACATCGTCAGTATAAGACGAATCATATCACCTTTCGTTTTTCTGGGGAGTATCTCCAAAAAACAGTTGCTAGACGAGCTTTGGTTGCTCAGATGTTGGCTACAGCTAGCCAAAAGTATCCTAACAGCTTGAGTTTTCGCAAAAAGTTGGCCTCACTATATGGGACTAATCTGTCAACGTCAGTGTCAAGAAGAGGGAAAACACATATTGTTGATATTGAGTTGAGCTTTATCAAAGACAAGTACACATTTCAAGAAGAAAGCCTACTAGAAGACGTATTTCATTTCTTAGAAGAAATACTGTTAGCACCTCTGGTTTCCATTGCCAAATATAGTTCTAAGGTGTTTGAGTTGGAGCGTGACAATATGGCGCGTTACCTAGAAGCTGATAAGGATGATGTTTTTTACAGTAGTCAACTATCTTTACAAGAACTTTACTATAACGACAACGACCTTAAAACACCTAAATACGGCAAGGTTTCAACGGTGCTAACTGAGACATCTTATTCAGCTTATCAAGAGTTTCAGCGTATGCTCAATCAGGATATTTTAGATATATTTGTGGTTGGTGAGTATGATGATTATCGTATGATTCAATTATTTAATCAGCTGTCCTTTAGTGATCGTCACAAACAGTTAGTATTAGACTATCATCAACCTTATAGTAATCTTATCCCTGAGCGGACACATCAGCTTCCTGTTCAACAATCTATTTTAAATGTGGCTTATCATTTTCCTATCAGTGTCAATGAAAGAAACTTTCTTGATGCAACTGTAGCTGTGGGGATGCTGGCTAATTATGCTCACTCACTGATTTTTGCAGAGATACGTGAAAAAAGAGGATTAGCTTATCAAATAGGAGCGTCCTTTGATGGCTTTACAGATTTACTATCGGTTTACGCAGGAATTGACAAAGATAATCGTGATAAGGTGTTAAAGCTCATTTCTCAGCAATTATCACGCTTAAAATGCGGACGTTTTTCAAATGATTTACTCACACAGACTAAGCGTTTGCTTTTATCGCAACGTAAAGCATTGGAGGATAATATCTACTATCTGATAGAACAAAGATATCTGAGAGAGCATCTAAAGTTAACTTATTCATTTGAAGAGTGGTGTTTACAGCTTGAGCAAATCAGTAAAGACGATATCATTAAGGTCATGAGACAAGTGAAGTTACAAGCCTTATATTTTATAGAGGGGCAAGGATAGATGGTGACATTAGATAAACGTGTATATACAGAAAGTGGCGAAGTTTCTTATCAAGCGGTACTTGACAATGGTTTACAACTTGTTTTGATCCCTAAAAAAGAAGGTCGTGAAGTCACAGCCTTGATGTCAGTACAATTTGGCTCAGTCGATACTGCTTTTTCTTACGAAGGAGTGGAGTATGCGTATCCTGCTGGTCATGCTCATTTTTTAGAGCACAAGATGTTTGAGGCAGAGGACGGCAGCGATGTGTCGTTGTCATTTAGTCAGCTAGGCACTGATTGTAATGCTTATACTAACTTTGCTAAGACAGCTTATTTCTTTTCAGCGACAGATAATCTCGATGCTCTGTTGCCTTTATTGGTATCATTTGTAGAGACAGCTAGCTTTACAGACGAATCTATTGAACGCGAAAAAGAGATTATCAAACAGGAAATCAAGATGTATCAAGACGACCCAGATAGTCAATTGTATCAGACGGTCTTAGCAAGTCTTTTTCCAGGTACTCCTTTGGCAGTTGATGTTGCTGGAGACGTCAATACAATTCGTCACATTAGTAAAGATGATTTAGTCAATAGTCATCGTATGTTTTATCAACCAAGCAATTGTCGTTTGATTTTGGTCGGTTGTTTTAATCCCTATGAGGTCATAAAGGCAGTCAGTTCATGTCAAAAAGCTGATAGAGAGCTATTAAATAGCCCTGTCATTAGACAACAAATAGCTTATCAGCCTGTTATACCGAAGCAGACGTTGAGGCAAAGTGTTACGACTCCGAAGTTAGCAGTAGCGTATAGAGGCTTATCGCTTGACACAGCTGAGGATAATCTATATCGGCAGTTAGTGTTGAAGATATATTTGGCTATGATTTTAGGATGGACCTCAGAAATATACCAAGTGTGGTACGACAATGGTCTCATTGATGATAGTTTTGATATGGAAGTGGAGGTTTGCCAAACAACACAATTCATCATCATCACTGGTGATACTAAAGAACCTATCGGTCTTGCGACACGGATAAAACGATTCTTAGCTCAATCGTGGACGTCTAAAGACTTAAATCAAGAACAGTTTCAGCTTGTCTGTTATGAACTATATAGTGAATATCTTAGAAGTTTGGATAATACGGAGTTATTAGCTAGTCAACTAAGTCAGTTTGTAAACTACCTTGATTTCCCTACTATTCTGAAACAGTTGACTTTAGAAGACGTTGTGGCTGAGGGAAGAGGATTCTTTGAGACGGCAGATGTCGTCGAGGTGACTATGCTTCCTAAGTAATCGCCATCGAAATAATCCTTATTTTTTGATATAATGAAAGAACTAGAAATCGTTTAGAGGATATACCATGAAAGAAACAACACTCGGAGACCGCTTGAGATTGCGACGTCTCCAGTTAGAGATGAGTTTGAAAGATGTAGAGTCAAAAGCTGATGTTCCCCTGCATTATCTACTTGCTATAGAGTTAAATCAACTAGATGCTATTCCTATTGAGGACGTTGACCATTATATTAGCCGCTATGCTAAAGCAGTTTCCTTGGCTTCTAAAGAAGACGCGCGATTGACGCAAGAAGCATTTGAGGAGAGACTTGCTGTGATGCAAAATGCTAAGATAGAGCAGTCACAGATTCAAAAAATTGCTATACCTGAATCACATGAAGAAGCTGACAACGAGAGCATTGAGGCGTCTTCTCATGAGGAGGGTGATTTATCACGCGCTAGACGACAGAGTTATCGGACTTTAAAAAAATGGTTCATTTTTGGAGCGCTATTTATTATTTTAGTTGCAGGTGTAGCCCTAACCTTTTTGTGGCAACAACAGTCTAATCAATTGCCTGTCAGTAAAAACCTCACACAGACAAGTCAGCTGTCAAGTTCATCAGAGTCCAGCTCAAGTACTGAGGTTTTGCCTCAGTTAACGCTCACCCAAGATGAAAATGGTGCCAATATAGCGACTCTTTCTCAAGCTAAATCACCAATTACCCTTACAATAAGCCTCAAGGGTGATAGCGATAGCTGGGTTTCTATTAGTAATACTGATTTGCCAACGCAAGGAGTTCTCTTAACATCTGAAAATACTTCTGTTGATGCTCATTTGGTAGATGGTGCTGATAGTGCAGTGCTTGTTTTTGGTTATCCAGAAGGTGTTGAGGTGACGATCAATGGTCAAGTACTAGATATGTCAACTGTCACCAGCGCAGCTAATACCGTGACTTTAACTGTTGTAGAAGGAGGATAAGATGTCATGAAAAAAGAAAATATTCCTAATGCGCTCACATTATTACGTATTATCTTGATTCCTGTCTTTTTACTGTTAACTAGCTTGCCTACTAACCCCACGTGGCACTATGTGGCAGCTTTTATCTTTGCCTTGGCTAGTCTGACAGATTATTTGGATGGTTATCTGGCTAGAAAGTGGCAAGTCGTTACCAATTTTGGGAAGTTTGCTGATCCTCTTGCCGATAAGATGCTAGTGATGAGTGCTTTTATCATGTTAGTTGGGCTAGATATGGCTCCTGCTTGGATCAGTGCCATTATTATTTGTCGAGAGCTAGCTGTGACGGGTTTACGTCTTTTGTTGGTTGAGACTGGCGGCACCGTTTTGGCGGCGGCTATGCCTGGTAAGATAAAAACAGCGACGCAGATGTTTTCAATCATTCTTTTATTATGTCATTTGACATTTTTGGGAACTATCATGCTCTATTTAGCCCTTTTCTTTACTATTTATTCAGGTTATGATTATTTTAAAGGGACCGGCGATTTATTCAAGGACACGTTTAACTAATGGCTATTATTGAAGTAAGTCATCTTAAATTTCGTTATGATGACAAAACACCTTATAATATAGATGATCTCTCGTTTCACGTGAAACAAGGAGAATGGTTGTCTATTGTTGGACACAATGGCTCAGGAAAATCCACACTTGTGCGTCTTTTAGATGGTTTATTAGAAGCTGAGTCAGGAACGATTGTCATAGACGGTCAAGAACTAAATGAGGAGACTGTTTGGGATATTCGCCATAAGATTGGTATGGTATTTCAAAATCCTGATAATCAGTTTGTCGGCGCGACAGTCGAAGATGACGTGGCCTTTGGTTTAGAAAATAAAGGAGTTGCTTTTGATGAGATGAAAGCAAGGGTAACTCACGCTCTTGAGAGTGTCGGTATGTTGGATTTTGCCCAAAGTGAGCCTGCGCGTCTATCTGGAGGACAAAAGCAACGTGTGGCTATCGCAGGAGCTATTGCTATGCGCCCTAAAGTTATTATCTTAGATGAAGCGACTAGTATGTTGGATCCTGAAGGTCGTCTAGAGCTTATTAAGGTGATTAGTCAGATTCGAAAAACACAGGATTTGACAGTGATTTCGATTACACATGATTTAGATGAGGTAGCCTTGAGTGACCGTGTTTTGGTGATGAAAGGTGGTAAGATGGAGTCTAGTACAAGCCCCAAGGAGCTTTTTTCGCGTCAAGATTTAAAGTCTTTAGGTTTAGATATCCCCTTTACATCTCATCTTTTGGAGGCTCTAAAACCTTTAGGTTTGGTCTCTGAAACTCCCTATATGACAGAGCAAGAAGTGGAGGAATGGCTATGGAGCTCTCTCTCAAAAATGTGAGTTACACCTACCAAGAAGGGACGCCTTTTGAAAGAAGAGCTCTTTTTGACGTGAGTATGTCGATTGAAGAGGGGACTTATACAGCGGTTATTGGTCACACAGGTTCTGGTAAATCCACTATCATGCAGCTATTAAATGGTCTCAATATCCCCAGTCAAGGTGAAGTCGTAGCAGGGGATGTTAGGATTGTAGCAGGCGCAAAACCCAAATCCATAAAATCCGTTCGTCAAAGAGTAGGTCTGGTTTTTCAATTTCCAGAAAGTCAGTTATTTGAAGAAACCGTGTTAAAAGATGTCGCTTTTGGCCCACAAAATTTTGGGGTGTCACAGGTAGAGGCTGAGAAGCTTGCGCGTGATAAGTTAGCCCTTGTAGGTCTACCAGAAGAGCTCTATAGCAAAAATCCTTTTGATTTATCAGGAGGTCAGATGCGTCGTGTGGCTATTGCAGGTATCTTGGCTATGGAGCCTGATGTGCTTGTTTTAGATGAACCCACCGCTGGCTTAGACCCTAAGGGACGCCTAGAGTTGATGAGTTTATTTGAAGAATTACATAGGGCTGGTCAGACTATTGTCCTTGTAACACATATGATGGATGATGTTGCCAATTATGCTGATGCTGTTTATGTTCTTGAAAAAGGTCAGATTATCTTATCAGGAAAGCCTAGAGACGTGTTTCAAAAAGTAGCGTTTCTAGAATCTAAACAATTGGGTGTTCCCAAAATTACAAAATTCACACAACGTTTAGTAGATAGAGGTTTGAGCCTTTCTCGATTACCGATTACTCTAGAGGAGTTTGTCAAGGAGGTCGGTCAATGGATAAACTGATTTTAGGGCGCTATATACCAGGTAATTCTTTGATTCATAGGTTGGATCCAAGAAGCAAATTGTTGGCTATGTTTTTGCTGATTTTGATTGTATTTTGGGCCAATAATGTCGTTACGAATCTTATTTTATTGATCTTTACACTGTTGTCAATATACTTATCACAAATTAAGCTATCTTTCTTTTTTAGAGGCATACAACCTATGATTGGGATTATCCTCTTTACAACACTGTTTCAGATTTTCTTTACAACAGGCGGTGAGACTTTGGTTCATTTTGGTATTATAAAAATTACCTCTCATGGTCTCAGTCAAGCCCTGCTAATCTTTATGCGCTTTATTTTGATTATTTTATTTTCAACAGTACTTACACTTACGACGACACCTCTTAGTTTATCAGATGCCGTGGAGTCCTTATTGAAACCTCTAAAAGTCATAAAGGTGCCTGTTCATGAGATTGGGTTGATGTTGTCTTTAAGTTTACGCTTTGTTCCGACCTTGATGGATGATACGACACGTATTATGAATGCGCAAAGAGCTCGTGGTATTGATTTTGGTGAAGGCAGTTTGTTGCAGAAAGTCAAGTCTATTATACCTATTCTTATCCCATTATTTGCTTCTAGCTTTAAGCGTGCAGATGCTCTTGCCATTGCTATGGAAGCCAGAGGTTATCAGGGTGGTAGCGGACGTAGTAAATACCGTCAATTACAATGGGAGCGTAAAGATAGCTTGACAATCTTTGTCATTCTCCTTGTGGCACTCATCTTATTTATCTTAAAAAGTCCCTAAAAAACGCTAATTCAAGCGTTTTTTTATGTTTACAACACTGTTTTGTAATATTTTTAATCTGAAACCAATCTTAAAGTAATAAATAAATTATATGATAAGGCTGTAAGAACGAAATATGGAGTGAATAATCAATATGACAAGATTAAAACGTCGATATGAGGAACGTCGTCAAAGTAAGCGCCGTCTCGTAAGTTATACAGTGCTTGGTTTTTTGACGATTGTAGCCAGTGTCAGTGTTTTCTTCTTTACTATGGCAACATCAAAAGTAGCCACAGAAACCTTGCGTGCTAATGTTGCTACATCAAGTGATAATGTAGAAGTGAATCAAGACTCATCAAGTTTATCAAGCTCAGCTAGCTCTTTTAGTGAGGGTGTTGTTGAAGGGTATTCGGAAGAAATGAAAACAGAAGAACAGCCGTCACAGGAAGTTATCTTGGGCGCTCAAGAAGCGAATTCTGTTGAGGAAAATGTTGTTGAGGTGGCTACGACTCAAGTGAGTCAAGCGACACAAGCAGTTGCTTACAGCGAGCCATCTTATGTAACCTCACCAGCTAGCAGCCAGTCAGTTAGCGTGACAGCCTCTCTATCAAATGGCAATACTGCTGGTGTCGTTGGCTCTGCAGCTGCAGCACAAATGGCAGCTGCAACGGGTGTTCCACAATCTACTTGGGAATACATTATTGCGCGTGAGTCAAATGGAGATCCAAATGTCAGCAATGCTTCAGGAGCTTCTGGTCTGTTTCAAACGATGCCTGGTTGGGGTTCAACAGCAACAGTACAAGATCAAATCAACGCTGCTATAAATGCGTATAATTCGCAAGGATTATCTGCTTGGGGTTATTAAAAAGGTCACTTAATAAGTGACCTTTTTTCTTATATCGAAAGTGATAGTAGTTCTTTTGGATGATGGATTAGGGTATCAGCACCGCTTTTTTTCAAATCATCAGCACTACCAAATCCCCACGTTACACCAACGCAGGTTATATTGGTTTCTCTGCCTCCAATCATATCAAAACGAGTATCACCAATGATGGCAGCCTCGTCGTGAGGAATATGATGGTTGTTAAGGCAGACCTTGATAACATCTGTTTTTAAATAACGTTCAGGGAGAGAGCCATAGATAGCTGTAAAGTATTTGTCAATATCTAAATCACTGAGCATTTTATGCGCCATAGGTTGGTGTTTACTAGTTGTGACAAATAAACGGTGTTCTTGACTAAGTGCTTCTAGTGTTTCAGGGATATCTTGATAGAGCTTAGCTTGATAGACACCTTGAGTCTCATAATAGTCTCGAAAGATAGAGATGGCATGTGTGATAGCTTCTTTATTATCAAAATAGTGAGCAAAAGTTGTTTCAAGAGGAGGACCAATAAAGGTTGAGAGTGTCTTGTCGTTAGGGTGTGTCAGCCCTAACTCTGTAAAGCTATGGTAAAAAGCATTTTTGATACCAGTACTCGAATTAACGAGCGTTCCATCTAAGTCAAAGAGTAAATAAGCCATATAATCTCCTTTAACGATTGTCATTACCAAAAATCTCTTTGGCGAGTTGTTTTCCTGTTGGTGTAGCAGCCAAACCTCCTTCAGCTGTCTCACGAAAGGCTGCAGGGAGGCTAGAGCCGACTTGATACATCGCATCAATAACCTCATCAACTGGTATTTTGGATGTGATGCCAGCTAGTGCCATATCTGCGGCAATGAGGGCGAAACTAGCTCCCATGGCATTTCGTTTGACACAAGGGACTTCTACAAGTCCAGCCACAGGATCACAAATGAGCCCTAACATATTTTTGATGACAAAACAGACAGCTTGGCTAGCTTGTTGGACAGAGCCTCCAGCAGCTAGAGTCACCGCAGCCGCAGCCATTGCTGAAGCAGAACCAACCTCTGCCTGACAGCCTCCTTCAGCTCCAGAAATAGAAGCATTATTGGCAATGACTAGCCCAAAAGCCCCTGCTGTAAACAGAAAATTAAGTTGTTCTTTTTCACTGAGATGTAGCTTTTTGATAGCAACACTTAGAACAGCAGGAAGGCAACCAGCAGAGCCTGCTGTCGGTGTAGCACATACTAGGCCCATTTTAGCATTATGTTCGTTGACAGCCATAGCATTTCTAGCAGCGGATAAAATAGTTGTATCAGCTAGAGTTTTTCCTGCTTTGATGTAAGTATCTAGCTTTAAAGCATCACCGCCTGTAAGACCAGATAAGGATTTATCTGGATTTAGCCCATCAGTGACAGATGACAGCATCACTTGGAGATTTCGTCTCATCATATGGATGATTTCATCTCGGCTCCGTCCGCTTAGCTCTATCTCAGTAGTAATCATGAGTTCAGCAACATTGCCATTGTGGTAGGTTTCAGCTTGTTTGATAAGGTCAGAAATAGAATAAAACATATAGCGCTCCTAATCAAAGAAATGAACATTGTGGAGATTTGGAATGGCTTTCATATCCTTTACAGCATCTTGACAATCATGTGAATCAACTTCGATGATCATAATAGCTTTTTCCCCAGCATTTTCACGTGTAACACTCATCTGAGCGATATTGATATGGTAAGAGGATAAAATCTCAGTGACTTCAGCAATCATTCCTGGGACGTCTTGGTGTACGATGATAATAGTAGGTGTGTTCATATTGACATTAACGGCAAAGCCATTAAGTTCAGTGACACGAATATTGCCTCCCCCAATAGAGATACCAGTCGCAGAGAGACTTTTATGAGCATTTTTTATCAAGATGTGCGTGGTATTGGGATGAGGGGCATTTGATTCTTTATTGACCTTCCAGTAGATTTTGATTCCTTTTTCGTGGGCTATGTCAAGAGCTTTGGGGATATTGGGGTCATCTGTATCCATGCCCAAAATACCTGCCACAAGGGCAACGTCTGTCCCATGTCCACGGTAGGTTTTGGCAAAGGAATTATATAGTTGAAATTCAACTTCACTTGCTTCTTCGCCGAAAATAGCAGCAACAATTTTACCAATACGGACTGCTCCAGCCGTATGGCTACTTGATGGACCAATCATCACAGGTCCTATAATATCAAAAACAGATTGAAATTTTAAATGTGCCATAACCTGTATATCCTTATCATAGAGTTATTGTTATTATAACAAATAAGTCCAAAAATCCATAGATGAAATCTAAACACTAAGACTTTAAAAAGAATTGTATTCTTGTTATAATAGACAATAGCGCTTAGGCGTCTTCAAAATCGACCTTCAAATCGACTTTTGAACATCTAGTGTGACTAGATGACTATTTTAATTGATGGGAGACATAATGATGACTGATAAGTCTAAGACACGTGTTGTCGTTGGTATGAGTGGTGGCGTTGATTCGTCTGTAACAGCTCTTCTTTTAAAAGAGCAAGGTTATGATGTGATTGGCGTTTTCATGAAAAACTGGGATGACACCGATGAAAATGGCTATTGTACAGCGACAGAGGATTATAAAGATGTTGCTGCGGTAGCTGATCAGATAGGGATTCCTTACTATTCTGTTAATTTTGAAAAAGAGTATTGGGATCGTGTATTTGAGTATTTTTTGGCAGAATACCGTGCTGGTCGTACGCCAAATCCAGACGTCATGTGTAATAAAGAAATCAAATTTAAGGCATTTTTGGACTATGCCATGACTTTGGGAGCGGATTATGTGGCGACAGGTCATTATGCCCAAGTAGCGCGTGATGAAGATGGTACTGTCCATATGCTAAGAGGGGCTGATAGCAATAAAGATCAAACTTACTTTTTAAGTCAGTTATCTCAAGAACAATTGCAAAAAGTTTTGTTTCCTCTAGGACATCTGGAAAAGCCAGAGGTGCGTCGTATTGCAGAAAAAGCAGGTTTAGCGACCGCTAAGAAAAAAGACTCAACAGGAATTTGCTTTATTGGTGAAAAGAATTTTAAAGAATTTCTTGGTCATTATTTACCTGCCCAACCAGGCTATATGATGACAGTTGATGGTCGCTATATGGGTGAACACGCAGGGCTTATATATTATACAATTGGCCAACGTGGAGGGCTTGGTATTGGTGGTCAACAAGGTGGTGATAATGCTCCTTGGTTTGTTGTTGGTAAAGACCTATCTCAAAATATTTTATATGTCGGGCAAGGTTTTTATCATGAGTCTCTGATGTCAACAAGCTTGACAGCTTCTGACGTTCACTTTACACGCCCTATGCCAGAAGAGTTTACACTACATTGCACCGCTAAATTCCGCTATCGTCAACCAGATGCGAAGGTCACTGTTAAGGTGAAGGGAGATAAAGCAGAAGTCATCTTTGATGAGCCACAACGTGCGATTACACCAGGACAAGCTGTTGTCTTTTATGATGGGGAAGAATGTTTAGGAGGGGGACTTATTGATAATGCCTTCAAAGAGGATAAGGTATGTCAATACATCTAACCTAAGGAGGTGTAAACACTAGATGTTTACCAAGTTTATTTTAGCATTCATGGCATTCTTTGCCATCATGAATCCTATATCAAACCTACCAGCTTATATGGCGATTGTAGCAGATGATGATCAGAATATTTCACGAAAGATTGCTCGTAAGAGTATTTTAGTCGCTTTTGCTATTATCTTCGTTTTTGTTTGGAGTGGTCATCTGATTTTCCAACTCTTTGGTATTACTTTGGATGCTTTAAAGATTGCAGGTGGTATTTTGGTTGCACTTATTGGCTATCATATGATAAACGGTGTACATTCTCCTAGCTCAAATAATATGCCAAATGATAAAGAGGATCCGACAGATGTGGCTATCTCTCCATTGGCTATGCCTTTATTTGCAGGTCCTGGGACTATTGCGACTGCTATTAGTTTATCTGAAGGCAAAGTGACAAGCCAAGTGATAACCTTACTTGCTTTTGCTTCATTATGTTTAATAACATATTGTTTACTAATCAGTGCTAAAAAAGTATCCAAACTTTTAGGCAAGAGTATGATGAGTATCATTACACGGATGATGGGACTTATTTTAACCACGATTGGCATTCAGATGTTGATAGAAGGTATTAAAGGCGCATTGTTGTAGAGACTCTGGCTTGACTTTTTATCATGATTTGATACAATAAAGAAAACATCACTATGAAGGTCAAAGCTCATAGGAATGGACGTTTTTTGACGTACTATTCTAGGAGTTTTGGCTATTTTTATATAATTGACATATACTTGACAGCGTTGTCAATCATATGTCTCTAAAATAGAATTGTCAGAAAGGACAAAAATGACTTATCAATTTGCAGAAACATACGACGTTATTGTTGTTGGTGCTGGCCACGCTGGTGTAGAAGCTAGTCTAGCAGCGAGCCGCATGGGCTGTAAGACCTTGCTTGCTACAATCAATTTAGAGATGTTGGCTTTCATGCCATGTAATCCGTCTATTGGAGGCTCTGCTAAAGGGATTGTAGTGCGTGAGATTGATGCGCTTGGTGGCGAAATGGGTAAAAATATTGATAAAACCTATATCCAAATGAAGATGTTAAATACTGGAAAAGGTCCCGCAGTTCGTGCGCTTCGTGCCCAAGCAGACAAAGCTCTTTATGCGCAGACGATGAAAGAGACGGTGGAACAACAAGAAAATCTAACGCTACGTCAAACCATGATTGATGAGATTTTGGTTGATGATGGTAAGGTGATTGGTGTTCGTACAGCTACAAATCAATATTTTAAAGCAGATGCAGTTGTCATTACCACAGGGACTGCCCTTCGTGGTGAGATTATCTTAGGAGATTTAAAATACTCATCTGGTCCTAATAACAGTCTTGCTTCAATTACTTTAGCTGATAATTTACGAGAACTCGGTCTTGAAATCGGACGTTTTAAGACAGGAACGCCACCGCGTGTCAAGGCATCCTCTATTAACTATGATGTGACTGAAATACAGCCAGGAGATACTAAGCCAAATCATTTTTCTTTCTTATCACGAGACGAAGATTATGTGAGTGATCAAGTACCTTGTTGGTTGACTTATACCAATAGCTCAAGCCATGAGATCATTCAAGATAATCTGCACCGTGCGCCTATGTTTTCAGGTATTGTCAAGGGAGTTGGGCCACGTTATTGTCCATCCATTGAAGATAAGATTGTTCGATTTGCCGATAAAGAGCGTCATCAATTATTTTTAGAGCCAGAAGGACGCCACACAGAGGAAGTCTATGTACAGGGCTTATCAACTAGTCTGCCAGAAGATGTTCAAGTGGAGCTGTTGCATTCTATCAAAGGTTTGGAAAATGCTGAGATGATGAGGACAGGTTACGCGATTGAGTACGATATTGTTTTACCGCACCAATTGCGTGCCACATTGGAGACAAAACGTATCTCAGGTTTGTTTACAGCAGGACAAACTAATGGTACATCAGGCTATGAAGAAGCAGCAGGACAAGGTTTGGTTGCAGGTATCAATGCAGCGCTTAAAGTGCAAGGAAAACCTGAGTTGATACTAAAACGTAGCGACGCTTATATAGGTGTCATGATTGATGATTTGGTGACAAAAGGGACACTAGAGCCGTATCGTCTTTTGACCAGTCGAGCAGAGTATCGATTGATTTTGCGACATGACAATGCCGATATGCGCTTGAGTGAGATTGGACGTCAGATTGGTTTGGTAGATGATGAGCGTTATGCTATTTTCAAAAAGCGTAAGGATGCTTTTGACAAAGAATTGACAAGATTGTCAACGACTAAATTAAAACCTGTCAAGGAAACTAACGCTAAAATCGAAGCATTAGGCTTTAAGCCGTTGACAGATGCGCTAACAGCTAAGGAATTTATGCGTCGTCCTGAGATTAGCTATGCTATTGTGACAGATTTTATAGGAGAGGCAGATACCCAACTAGACGATAAGGTTATAGAGTTGCTAGAGACGGAAATCAAATATGAAGGGTATATCAACAAGGCTCTTGATCAAGTGGACAAGATGAAGCGTATGGAGGAAAAGAGAATTCCTAAGACAATTGACTGGGATGCGATAGATTCGATAGCGACAGAGGCACGTCAAAAATTTAAAAAAATCAATCCTGAAACGATTGGTCAGGCAAGTCGTATTTCAGGTGTCAATCCTGCGGATATCAGTATTTTGATGGTTTATTTAGAAGGGCGCCAAAAATCATCTAAAAAGCACGATAAATAGCAGTAAAATGGCTCTAAATTGCACTTTAGGGTCATTTTGTGGTATAATTATCCTTTAGAGGTTAACTATGAAAAGATTTCGCTTTGCAACTATTCATTTAGTCCTTATAGGACTGATTCTCTTTGGTATTTTGGCTATTTGTGTCCGTTTATTACAGTCTCAGGTAGTTTTGCTTGCTGTTATCTTTATCGAAATAGCATCTGTAACTGCCCTTTTGTATTATCAAAAAGAGACGTATGAGCTCTCAGAATTAGAGCAAATCGAGCTTTTAAATGATCAAACGGAAGTGACACTAAAAACCCTACTAGATAAAATGCCTGTTGGTGTTATCCAATTTGATTTAGACACAAATGAAGTGGAGTGGTTTAATCCCTATGCTGAGCTGATTTTTACTGATGAAGAGGGTGTTTTTGATGACGCTGCTCTCAAGGAGATTATCATCAGTAAGCGTGACGGCGCTGCTAGTCAAGCTTTTGAAAAAGGGGGCAATAAATACGCTGCTTATTTGGATGTCAAGGCAGGAGTCTTTTACTTTTTTGATAGTAGCATGGGGAATCGTCAGTTAGCTGATTCGGAGTTACTTAGGCCTGTTATTGGGATTATTTCTGTAGATAATTACGATGATATGACGGGTAATCTATCAGATGCGGAAGTTGCTTCGATCAACAGCTTCATTGCTAGTTTTATATCTGATTTTGCCAAGACACGTGATATTTTTTATCGCCGTGTCAATATGGATCGTTTCTACTTTTTCACTAATTATGCCATTTTAAAAGAGCTGATGGATACCAAATTTGAGGTTCTTGATCAATTTCGTAGGCAGACAGCAGAACATGATTTTCCGCTGACGCTTAGTATGGGTATTTCGTTTGGCGATGGTAGTCACAGTCAAATCGGACAAGTAGCTCTTCAAAATCTCAATATGGCTATGGTTCGTGGAGGTGACCAGATTGTTATTCGGGAAAATGATGACCATTCTCCTGCTAAGTTCTTTGGCGGAAGCAGTGTCTCCACAGTCAAACGTTCACGTACTAGGACACGAGCCATGATGTCAGCTATTTCGGATCGTCTCAAGATGGTTGATAAGGTGTTTATCGTCGGACATCGTAATCTTGACCTAGATGCGCTAGGTGCTTCTGTTGGGATGCAATTTTTTGCTAGCAATATCATAGAGAGTGCCTATGTTGTCTATAATCCAGATGAGATGCAGTCAGACATTGAGCGAGCTATTTATTATCTAATTGATGATAAGAAGACGAAATTGGTGACGATTCAACAAGCAATGCAGATGGTGACACCCCATTCCATTTTGCTGATGGTTGACCACTCTAAAATTAGTTTAACCTTGTCTCAAGAATTGTATCAACAGTTTCATGAGGTTATTGTTGTGGATCATCATCGCCGTGATGAGGATTTTCCAAAAAATGCGACCTTATCCTTTATTGAGAGTGGGGCCAGTAGTGCTAGTGAGTTGGTGACGGAGTTGATTCAGTTCCAACAAGCCAAAGAGACGCTCAGTCGTACCCAAGCTAGTATCTTGATGTCTGGGATTATGTTAGATACCAAGCATTTTTCGTCTGGTGTGACGAGTAGGACTTTTGATGTTGCAAGTTATCTGCGATCTTGTGGTAGCGATAGTAGTGAAATTCAAGAGATTTCTGCGACTGATTTCAGTGAATATAGAGCTGTCAATGAATTAGTCCTAAGAGGTGAGCATGTCGCACAGGGTATTATTATTGCCACAGGAGATGAGGCTAGGATTTACAATAATGTCACAGCTAGTAAAGCAGCTGACACCCTATTGTCAATGGCAGGTGTTGAAGCGAGTTTTGTGATTACCCACAATTCAGCAGGCAATGTTGCTATATCGGCGAGAAGTCATCAGAATCTCAATGTGCAACGCATTATGGAAAAATTAGGTGGAGGCGGGCATTTTAATTTTGCAGCTTGTCACTTGGTTGACACGAGTGTAAACGATGCGAAAGTGCAGTTGTTAGCGATTATCAAGGAAGAGTTAGCTGAGCAAAGCGTAATAGAGGAGGAGTTATCATGAAAGTTATTTTTTTACAAGATGTTAAAGGCAAAGGCAGAAAAGGTGAGATCAAGGAAGTTCCTACAGGCTATGCCCAAAACTTTTTAATTAAAAAAAATCTAGCCAAAGAAGCGACTAATCAAGCTATCGGAGAGTTAAAAGGTAAGCAAAAATCTGAAGCTAAAGCTCAAGCAGAACTATTAGCAGAGGCTAAAGCTGTCAAGGAGCAACTTGACAAAGAAGAAACACGTGTGCAATTTAGCGAGAAAGTAGGTCCAGATGGGCGCACCTTCGGGTCTATTACTGCTAAAAAAATTGCAGAAGAGTTATCAAAACAATTTGGCTTGAGAGTTGATAAGCGTCATATTGAGCTAGAGCACCCTATTCGTGCTATTGGTCTTATTGAAGTGCCTGTCAAATTGCATAAGGAAGTTAACGCTGAGATAAAATTACAAATTAAGGAAGCGTAAGACTCATATGAGGGGAAGATAAGTGACATCGACAGCAGAATTAAGGGTTCAGCCACAAGATTTGTTGGCTGAACAGTCCGTTTTAGGATCTATTTTTATCTCACCAGATAAGCTACTGCTTGTACAGGAATTTATCAGTCCTGAGGATTTTTACAAGTATGCCCATCAGATTATTTTTCGTGCTATGATCACTCTGAGTGAGCGTCAAGATGTTATTGATGCGACGACTGTTCGGGGGATTTTAGATGACCAAGGCGATTTGCAAAATATTGGTGGTCTCGCCTATATTGTGGAGTTGGTCAATAGTGTTCCGACCAGTGCTAATGCCGAGTTTTATGCGAAAATAGTTGCTGAAAAGGCGATGCTACGTACCATTATCAGTCGCTTGACAGAGACTGTCAACTTAGCTTATGAGGGAGCGACTGAGTCAGATGATATTATCGCCAATGCCGAAAAGGCTCTGGTTGATATTAGCGAGCACAGTAATCGCAGTGGTTTTCGTAAAATATCCGACGTGTTAAAAGTCAACTATGAAAACTTGGAATTACGTTCTCAGCAAACAAGCGATGTCACGGGCTTGCCGACAGGATTTAGAGATTTAGATAAGATTACGACAGGGCTTCATCCTGACCAGCTAGTTATTTTAGCAGCACGTCCTGCTGTCGGAAAAACAGCCTTTGCCTTGAATATTGCTCAAAATGTTGGGACTAAGCAAAAACGACCAGTGGCTATTTTCTCGTTAGAAATGGGTGCTGAGAGTTTGGTTGACCGTATGTTAGCGGCTGAGGGTATGGTAGATGCTCACCATTTAAGAACAGGACAGCTAACTGAGCAGGATTGGAATAATGTGACTATCGCACAAGGTGCTTTGGCTGAGGCTCCGATCTTTATTGACGATACACCAGGTATCAAAGTGACAGAGATTAGGGCACGCTCTAGAAAGTTAGCCAAGGAAGTAGGCGATTTGGGTTTGATTGTGATTGACTACTTGCAGTTGATTTCAGGGACACGACCTGAAAATCGTCAACAAGAAGTCTCTGAGATTTCACGTCAACTAAAAATTTTAGCTAAAGAACTTAGAGTTCCTGTTATTGCTTTGAGTCAGTTATCGCGTGGTGTGGAGCAAAGGCAAGACAAGAGACCAGTCTTGTCAGATATCCGTGAATCAGGGTCTATCGAGCAAGATGCAGACATTGTCGCTTTTCTCTATCGTGAAGATTACTACCGCAGAGAAAGTGATAACGAGGAAGACTCACCTCAGGTTGATGACAATGTCATTGAAGTGATTTTAGAGAAGAACCGTGCTGGGGCGCGTGGTACGGTGAAGCTCATGTTCCAAAAAGAGTACAATAAGTTCTCAAGTATTGCGACATTTGAAGAAAGATAAAGAGGTTAATGACGATGAGTGATGCATTTGCAGATGTAGCAAAGATGAAAAAAATCAAAGAGGATATCAAAAACCATGAAGGTCAACTGGTTGAGTTGACTTTGGAGAATGGTCGTAAGCGTGAGAAGAATAAGATTGGACGCTTAATCGAAGTCTATCCATCTCTTTTTATCGTTGAGTATAAAGATGAGTCAGGTATTCCAGATGTAGAGGACAATACTTACGTGGAATCTTATACGTATTCTGATATTTTGACTGAAAAAACACTTATTAGATATTTTGATTAAAAACTAGTAAATAAGCTAGTTTTTTTCATTATCTAAAATTCACAAAATAGTGAGCGTTACGACCTAGCTTTGGGTTAAAACGTGATATACTGATGATATAAAGAGAGAAGGGACAGGGATTATGAAAAAGAATCGTTACAGCCTAAAAAAATTAAAAGTAGGCTTGGTATCTGTCGTGCTTGTATTTGCTTTTTTCTCAGCTACACAAGTTCAAGCGTCAGAACAGGGAAATGCTCCAAGTATTTCTGATATCGTCGTTGTTGAAGATGATGCTATCGGTGAGGAGGTCGAAAGTGTCATACAAGAAGGACCTGTTGGTGAAGCGCTATCAGAAATTCTAGAGGTAGAAGAGACACCTATAGTTGATGAAGATGAAGCTGTTGAAGGGGATGTCGTTGATAGTGAGATTAGTATTGATGACGCTTCTGAGTTTGAAGATGATGGCTATTACGCATCAGAATTGCAAGTTAGCGTGACGACAAAAACAGTGGTGTCTAATGACTATCCAGAAGGAGAGTTAGAGCCAATCGTTACCACTAAAAGCTCAGAAAAGACTCTAGAGACTGAAGAAGGTCGTCTATTGGTTAGACAAACAGTGGTTAAGACTAGCACAGGTGAGATTGTCAAAGAAGTAAGGGATTATGAGACGAGTACAGGAGCAGATATCGTCTTTATGATTGACCATACAGGCTCAATGGTTGATAAAATTGCAGCTGTCAAACAACACATCACTTCTTTTGTAGAAGAACTGTATAAGTATTCGATTACACCACGTCTAGGCTTAGTGGACTATGCAGGAGAAGACTATATTCATTATGCACGCTTTGATGACTCTCATTTCACAAGTGAGCCTGTTGCCTTCCTAGCAGCCTTATCTGCTATTAAAGCGTCTGGCGTTAGCGAAGAAGGAACAGCATCATTGTCTCATGTGGCATTATCAAGTGATTATGATTGGTCTGAGGATGGCAAACGCTTTGTCATTTTAGTGACAGGTGAAGAGTTTGATTACAGTAGTGAGGATATTTCAAGCTTAGAAGAGACGATTGCTTTACTCAAAGAAGCTGATATTTCAACATCTGTTATTAGTTTGAATAGTCTAGCAGATTATTTCTTACCACTTGTGACAGAGACAGATGGTGTCTTTCTTGATGTGACATCCGATTTTTCAACATTATTGACAGGTGACCTTGTTAACTGGATTGTGGCTTTGAGTGAAACAGAGACAACATACCTCATTACAGAAGATGTTTATGAGATGTTGGTTGAATTAATCCTTGAAGCTGATATCCAGGATAAGGTATCTCCGATGGTTAAGGGGTCTCAGATGGCGGGTATGTTACCTCTAGCTATGATTAAGGATAGCTTGAAAGAGCAGGCATTATCACCTAAAGAGCGTTCTTCTAATAGTAAAATATTGCCAAATACAGGAGATATGGACAATACCTTCCTTAGTCTTCTTGGAGGCGGTTTATGGTTGAGCGCTTTTGTGGCAGCCTACACTAAAGCACGAAAAATAGACTAAAAAGATAGTAGCGCTTTTGATTAACTCTTTTTAGCGCTAAAAAGTTTACAACTACCAGAAACTATGGTATAATATCCATTGTGTGAAATAGCAGCAAAAAGAGCATGAAGCTCGTCAACAGTTGATACTAAGCGAAAGCTGATACAAGTAACCTTTGCTGTTTGGGCGAAGATTAACTGCACGAATCAGGGCTCTTTTCAGTGACTATTTCCTCAGATTATTTAATTTAGAGGAGGACATGTAAATGTCACGTTATACAGGACCATCATGGAAACAATCACGTCGTCTTGGCTTGTCTCTTACAGGTACAGGTAAAGAATTGGCACGCCGTAACTATGTGCCAGGTCAACATGGACCAAACAACCGTAGCAAATTGTCAGAGTACGGTTTGCAATTGGCTGAAAAGCAAAAATTGCGCTTCACTTATGGTTTAGGTGAAAAACAATTCCGTAACTTGTTTGTGCAAGCTACTAAAATCAAAGGTGGAACACTTGGTTTCAACTTTATGGTACTTCTTGAGCGCCGTTTGGACAACGTTGTTTACCGTCTTGGTTTAGCAACTACACGTCGTCAAGCACGTCAATTTGTAAACCATGGTCACATCCTTGTTGACGGTAAACGTGTGGATATCCCATCATACCGCGTAACACCAGGTCAAGTGATTTCAGTTCGTGAAAAATCTCTTAAAGTGCCAGCAATCCTTGAAGCTGTTGAAGCAACTCTTGGACGTCCAGCATTTGTATCATTTGATGCTGAAAAACTTGAAGGGTCATTGACTCGCCTTCCAGAGCGTGATGAAATCAACCCAGAAATCAATGAAGCTCTTATCGTTGAATTCTACAACAAGATGCTTTAAGATTATCATATTAAAAAGCCCTTTTGGGCTTTTTCTTATGGATAGAAAAAAGACTAGATAACTAGTCTTATGGGTTTAAGAGAGAAGTGTTAGCAGTAATTGTGTGATTTCTTGAGGTGTTTCTTGTTTACCTCGTGTGACCCACATTTGATAAACCCCAAAGATAGCGTGGCTAAAGTATACGCTACTATAAAGCTTTTCAGCGGGAATATCTTCTTTATCGTGATAAACATCAAAGAGATCTTGAGAAATCATTCGTTGCAGCTTGTTACGGATAAAAGTCTGAATCTCAATAGTGCCGTTTTGGGTGAGTAGAGCAGCAAACAGAGATTCACGGTCTAAGAATTCAAAAATTTCTAGAAAGGCTCTAGATTTGTCAAATTGATTTTTGTCAAAAATCGCCTCCAATTTGTGAAAAACGGTTTTTTGATAGATATCAATCATTTCATATTTGTCCTTATAATGATTGTAAAAATTGGAACGGCTGATGTTGGCAGTTTTAGCTAAGTCGCTAGTTGAGATATCATTGAAATTTTGATGTTCCAATAAGCTCACCAAGGCTTCTTCTAAGGCTTTTTTCGTTCTTTCTTTACGCGTATCATGTGACATATGGATCTCCTTTTAAACAAGTTTGCACACGGTGTCTAAAAAATAACCATTACGATTGCAAAATAGATTGAAATTTGTATAATAATATATTATAACAGAAAAAGGAAGAAACTGTCTAAATAGGAAGGGAATTATGTTAGACGAATTAAAAGCAATTATTAAAAGTCCACAATTATGGATAACGATTTTTGGTGTTTCCCTGATTCCGATGCTTTATAATGTCATCTTCTTATCTTCTATGTGGAACCCATATGGTAAGCTGGATCAACTGCCTGTAGCAGTTGTTAATCAAGATAAATCAGCAACGCTAAACAATAAGACCATTGCGATTGGTAGCGATATGGTGGAGAGTCTTGAGAAGAGCAAGAGCTTAGATTATCATTTTATATCTAAGGAAAAAGCGCAAGAAGGACTCTCTAAAGGGGATTATTATATGGTAATCACCTTTCCAGAAGATATGTCTGAAAATGCCGCTAGTCTTATGACGACAGACCCTAAGCAAGTGACTATTGACTATCAGACCACAAAAGGACGTAGTTTTGTAGCGTCTAAGATGAGTGAATCAGCTATGAATCAACTTCAATCTAAAGTGTCTGAGTCTATCACAAAGACTTATACCTCAGCGGTCTTTAAGAGTATGTCTAGTATGACAGATGGCATGGGGCAAGCTGTTGATGGGACGCAACAGTTAGCTGATGGTACGACTAAGTTATTAGATGGTAGTCAGACCTTGACAAGTGGTTTAAATACATTGGCAGACTCCAGTCAGACCTTTGCCAATGGAGCTAATACCCTAAATAGTGGTTTGATTACTTATACTAATGGTGTAGGTACCTTATCAGGTGGTATTGGGACATTGTCAAGTGGGTTGACAACTTATACTAATGGTGTCAACCAAGTGGCTAATGGTCTTAATCAACTAGATAGCAATACCCAACGTCTAGTAGATGGTGTCTCTAGCTTGTCAAGTAGTTCCGATAAAATTCAAGCACTTGTTGATGGTGCTAATCAATTGACAGCAGGACTAGAAACACTAGCTTCAAAGACCAGTCTATCAACTGAGCAACAAGCTAATATCAATAACTTAATAGCAGGGTTGCCTCAGCTGAATCAAGCTATTCAAGCCTTAAATAGTGGCTTGAGTTCTCAGACAATGCCAAGTATTGATACTTCAGCGATAGCAGGAGCCTTGGATAGCTTATCAAGTCAGCTTCAAGCATTAGCTACTCCAAGTAGCAATAACCAGTTAGCAGCAGTTCAAGCGACCTCTGCTTATCAAAGTCTTTCAGAAACTGAGCGTGCTGAGATTGACTCAGCCTTAGCAAGTACTAGCTCATCTGCACCAGATGTTTCCGCTGCTTTAGGGACTATTTCTGCGTTGAAATCACAATTATCACAACTTCAAAATACAGGCGCGACAAGTCAGTTGGCGACTTTGCAAGCACAAGTTGCTAGTTTAGCAGCAAGCGCTGATACGGCTTTAAATGGTGCTAGTGCAGCCCTTACACAATTGCAAACAGGCTTATCAGAAGTCAATGCAGCAACAACACAGCAATTGGTACCAGGTAGTCAACAAATCGCAGGTGGTGTTGCGACGCTTCAAAGTCAACTTTCTAGCGGTGCTAATCAGCTTATGTCAGGTGTGACAACCTTTAGTAGTGCTATCTCTGCTTTAAATAGTGGTGCAAGCCAATTATCAAGCAATAATGGACAATTGCTATCAGGTGTTGGACAGTTAGCGTCAGGTGCTGAGCAATTGACCAGCAATTCAAGCACGCTTATCAATGGTGCTAGTCAGCTCGCCTCAGGAGCAGATCAGATTGCTTCAGGTTCTGGACAGCTGGCTCAAGGTGGAAGCAGCATGACAAATGGCTTGACAAGCCTGTCAACTGGTACAGACACGCTCTTAGGCTCACTTAGCAAAGCAGAAGACCAACTTAAGCTCGTCTCTGTCAAAGAAGATAATGCTCAAGCTGTGGCAAACCCTGTTACACTTAGTCATACTGATAAGGACAATGTCAAGACTAATGGTGTCGGTATGGCACCGTACATGATGTCAGTTGCCTTGATGGTCGTTGCCCTTTCAGCCAATGTTATCTTTGCTAAAGCTTTGTCAGGAAAAGAACCTAAGAATCGCTTTGAGTGGGCACGTAACAAACTGCTCATCAACGGTATCATTGCAACAGCTTCTTCCGTTATTTTAGTCTTGGCGGTGCAAGCGATTGGAGTGAATCCATCCTATGTTGGAAAGACCTTTATCATTGCCTTATTAGGTGGTTGGAGTATGATGTCCTTGGTAACGGCTCTTGTCGGCTGGAATGACCGTTATGGTTCATTTATTAGCTTGCTTTTCCTACTAGTGCAACTAGGAGCAAGTGCAGGGACTTACCCTATCCAGTTGAGTAATCGCTTCTTTGAGACAGTTCAGCCTTTCTTGCCGATGTCTTATGCGGTATCAGGTTTTCGTGAGACTATCTCGCTAACGGGAGATATTACGACCCAAGTGAGTGTTCTTCTCGCCTTTATGATTGGATTTATGGGCTTGGCGTTACTGATCTACCGTAAGCCAAAACAAGAAGCTTAATGTTTTTTGACGATCATGATTCCCCTTCAAGCTTATTAGCGCTTGGAGGGGTTATTTGTTTTTGTCGATGACCTTTAGGAGTGCTTTGATTGTAGGTCATTTTTTAGTTTGATAATGAGCTGTTAGTAGTATAATCGTTGTGAGTAAAAGAGTGTTGATAGTCAATTTTAGCACTGCTCATGTTTTAATGTGTTTTATTGGAGGCTAGTTTGTTTTTTAGTTGTCATCATTGACATAACATCAAAAGAGCGGTATAGTGACAAAAGAGATGTTAAGGAGGAAAATCATGCAAATTTCAAGTCGTTTTACGATTGCCATGCATATATTGACCTATATTGCTTATTTTTCACAAGAAGAGAAGGTGACTAGCGATAAACTAGCTGACAGTATCAGGGTCAATCCTGTTATTATTCGTAATATCATGTCTCAGCTGAAAAAAGCAGGTCTGATTGAGGTCAAGCGTGGTCAGGGTGGGGCAAGCATTATCAAAGATTATCATGAGATTAGCTTATTTGATGTTTATCAGGCGGTAGATAGTATCAAAGAGCAAGGCTTATTTGCTTTTCATGAGAATCCTAATCCCAACTGCCCAGTGGGGCGTCATATCCATGATATGTTAGATGATAGGCTCCTTGCGGCTCAAAAGGCGATGGAAGATAGCTTGGCTAAGCAGACACTAGCAGACGTTGTCGAGGCTGGTAGACCATATATCTAAAAAGCGATAATTTTAAGGTGTAACTATTGACATTACATTAAAAAGAGGCTATACTGGTTATATCACTTAGATGTAATAACTATCATTACAACAAAAACGGAGGTTCTTATGTCAACTATTGCAGTTATTGGGTCAAACGGTCGAGCAGCTAAGGCTATTATTGATGAATTGGTGTCAAGAGGTCACGATGTGACAGGTTTTGCGCGTGGTGCTGACAATCACTCAACAGCACAAGAGTATGTGTCAAAAGATTTATTTGATTTGAATAAGGCAGATTTAGCACCTTTTGAGGTGGTTATCAATGCTTTTGGGGCTTGGACACCTGAGACGTTAGATCTCCATACAAAAGCATCGATGCACTTGGCTGATATCTTGTCTGGGACAAAGACACGTTTATTAGTTGTTGGAGGGGCAGGTAGCTTGTATGTGAGCGATAAGCATGATGTACAGCTTTTTGAGACAGCTGATTTTCCAAAAGAGTATTATCCTCTAGCTAAGGCGCAAGCACAAGCCTTGGAAGCTCTTAGAGAGCGCTCAGATGTCGAGTGGACTTTTATTAGCCCAGCGGCAGATTTTCAAGCAGAGGGTGAGCGTACGGGGCGCTATATTAGAGCAGGTGAAGAGTTTACACTTAATAGCGACGGCGAGAGCGTCATTAGTTATGCGGATTATGCTATCGGCTTTGTCGATGAGATAGAAAGTGGTCATCACCTAAAAGAGCGTATTAGCTTACTTGGTAGATAATACCTAGACTTAAATCATAAGAGTTTAAAGTCAATATAAAAATCCGAGAGATGTAATGTACTGCCCCCCAAAAGTTGGACACTATATATTTAGCTGAAGGATTGAGTTCT
>NZ_JBLBUC010000013.1:0-50200 GCF_047290665.1 Streptococcus lishijunsis
TAGTGTCTAGTGAATTTTTGTTTTTTCACTGTCTACTATATGGGGAGTATATCATAATAGCTTTCAGTGAGGTTTTTAATTATTACCAAATAATCACACGATCTTCTGGCGAACGCCACATGCCATCTCCTTCGTGAACCTCAAATGTTTTATGAAATTCCTCAAAGTTTGTCACAGTCACATTGGTACGCCACTTCCCTGGCGCATGCACATCAACACTTGCCAGCATTTGCATATACTCTGGGCGAGCTTTAAGGCGCCAAATCGTCGCAAAATTAACAAAGAAATCCTCTGCTGAAAACTGCGCTTCTTTTTGAGCTGCCTCTAGTGCACAAGCCACACCACCAAGATCCGCAACATTTTCTGAAACGGTCAATTTCCCGTTGACTTTGGCACCATACGAGTCAAGCCCATCAAATTGTGCTACAACCTTGTCTGTACGCTCTGTAAAGGCTTGGTAGTCCTCTTGGGTCCACCAGTTATTAAGACTACCATTTTCATCAAAAGAAGCACCATTGGTATCAAAAGCGTGCGAAATTTCATGAGCAATAACCGCACCAATGCCACCATAATTAGCAGATGAGCTCTGCTCAAGAGAATAAAACGGTGCTTGCAAAATCGCTGCAGGAAAGACAATTTGATTTTGCTGAGGTGAATAATAAGCGTTCACGGTGTGTGCTGACATATGCCATTCACTACGATCGACAGGTTGGTTCCACTTGCTCCAGTGGTGTCTTATCACAATTTCAGAGAGAACTTGTGCATTTTCCACCAGACTTAGCTTGTCATCAATGATTTTCTTTTTATAGGTATCTGGCAATTTTTCAGGATAACCTATATGAGGCGTGATGACATTTAGTTTTGTGATAGCTTTTTGGCGTGTGCTGCTAGCCAGCCAGTCCGCTGCCTCAAGGCGTGTCTTATAGACCTCAATCATCGTCTTAACTTTAGCTTCTACGTCTGCCTTAGCTTCTGGGGAGAATTTCTCCTTAGCATACCAAAGACCAAGGGCCTGACTATAAGGCGATTGAGCCAGATAATAAGCAGCTTTTTTCTTATCCATGGCTTGAGGGGTACCTGATAAAGCTCGGCTATAACGACCCGATTGGATACGAATATCGTCTGTCAAATAAGCATTGAGACTCATAGCTGCCGATACCAGTAAACTCGCCTTCAAATACTCCCAGTTAGCCTCGGAATAATATTCGGCTGCAAAATCAGTCCAAAAACGCTCTTCTGGGACAATCACCTTATCAGGCACTTGACCAACTAAATCTGTGAAAATCGCATCAAGGGGCAACTCAGGTGCTAAAGTTTTAAAATCAGACCACTTATAAGGCTTATAAAGACTGACATAATCAGCTGATTCCTCATTTGAGAGGACATACTGTGCTAATTTAGCATCTAAAGCGATAATATTATCTAATAACGTTGCAATTTCATCTGTAGCAAAGCCAAACTGTGGCAATAGCTCTTCGTACATACTACGCCACTCAGCTAAAAGAACAGGAGCTTGTTCATTGCCTTCTTGATAATAGGTCGTATCTGGCAAAATCAAACTAGGTGCCTCTGCCCAAAGGACATTTATCTTGGCATCCATAAAGTCAGCAGCAACACCAAATGGTAGCGCATTGGGCTTTCCTGCCCATTCAAAAGCCGCCATCTTATCTGTCAAGGCTTTAAACGAATCAAGCGCTCTATATTCCTCAATGATAGGCAAGACAGGCTTAACACCTAGCGCCTCACGCTTCTCAAAATCTGATACCATACGATGAAAACGCACAAAATTCTCTAAAACTGGATCAATCGGCACCTCTTCTCCTCTAAGCCACTTATCAGTCGTCGTCAGCATAAGCTCCTCAATCTCATCTGAGAGGTCTGAAAAACCACCAGTCCGAGGTTTATCGTCAGGAATAACAGCAGACTCTGCCCATTTACCATTGATCGCATCATAAAAATCATCTTGTAAACGTACCATAAACATCTCTTTTCTATTTTTTATATTCATAATAGCAAAAACTTCCAATTTTTGCAGTCTTTTACAGGTATTTTGAGGTATCTTCGCCTAAAACACCAAAAATCTCGCCTTTTCTAAAAATTAACTTGACTTAATTTTTAGATTAAGTTATATTAAAAATAGAACGAGGTACACATATGATTGAAATCAAACAGCTCAGTGTCAGCTATCACAACGTGCTAGCGCTAGACACGATTGACTTACAAATAAATGGCCCTAGCATTGTCGGCATACTTGGTCCAAATGGTGGTGGTAAATCAACCCTTTTAAAAGCTATGCTCCATATCATAGACCACAAAGGACAAACCCTCATTGATGGTGAGCCTAGCCGTAAAAAACTAGGCTCAATCGCCTATGTGGAACAAAAATCAGCTATTGACTTTACCTTTCCTATCACTATCAGAGAGTGCGTATCCCTAGGGCTGTATCCCAAAGTCCCATTTTTTAAACGCTTCACGACAAAAGATTGGGACAAGGTCGGTGCTGCTCTTGATTTAGTAGGTCTCAAAGACTATGAAAACCGTCAAATTAGCCAATTATCTGGTGGACAATTCCAACGTGTCCTTATCGCACGATGCCTAGTCCAAGATGCTGACTACATCTTTTTAGATGAGCCCTTTGTCGGCATAGACTCCGTCAGCGAGGACATCATCATGACCACTCTTAGACGCCTAAGAGATGAGGGCAAAACCATCCTTATCGTCCATCATGACTTAAACAAAGTCAACTATTATTTTGATCAAGTCTTGCTGCTCAATCGACAAGTCCTTGCTTTTGGAAAGACCAGTCAGACCTTTACAAAAGATAATCTCATTGCCACCTACGGCAAGCAACTGATACTCATGGAGGATAAGGTTAAATGATTCAAGAGTTTATTGATGGCTTATATAGCTTTCACTTTCTACAAAATGCTGTCATAACAGCCATTGTCATCGGTATTGTTGCCGGAGCAGTGGGTTGCTTTATCATCCTAAGAGGTCTATCTCTTATGGGAGATGCCATTTCCCATGCTGTACTTCCTGGGGTGGTGCTATCTTATATCTTAGGTATCAATTTTTTCATCGGTGCTATTGCTTTTGGGCTCCTAGCTTCTGTCTTAATTACCTATATCAAGGGAAATAGCATTATCAAAAGTGACACAGCCATCGGTATCACCTTTTCTGCCTTTTTAGCACTTGGGGTTATCCTGATAGGCGTCGCTAATAGCTCGACAGACTTATTTCATATCTTGTTTGGTAATATCCTAGCTGTACAAGATGGAGACAAGTGGGTTACTATCGGAGTCGCTGTTGTCGTGCTTTTGCTTATTTTCCTCTTTTTTAAGCCTCTTTTAATCACCTCTTTTGACCCTGTACTTGCCAAATCCATGGGAATGCCTGTGAATGCTTATCACTATTTACTCATGATTTTGTTAACCTTGGTCTCAGTCACTGCCATGCAAAGTGTTGGTACCATCCTCGTTGTTGCCATGCTGATTACACCAGCAGCTACAGCTTATCTCTACACCCATAGTCTAAAGAGCATGATTTTACTATCGTCCACACTAGGAGCCAGTGCGTCTTTACTAGGATTATTTATCGGATATAGCTTTAACATCGCTGCAGGCTCTAGTATCGTCCTAACATCAGCTACTTTCTTTTTGATAGGCTTTCTCTTTGCTCCTAGACAGGGCATTTTGACACGCGCACTCAAAAAGTTGTTACAGTCATAAGGAGATTTTGATGAAAAAAATTGCTATTTTAACCCTTGCCTTACTCACAACACTGATAGTTGCCGCTTGCTCATCGAGTCATACGAGGACATCTCAGTCGTCTAAACTCCGTGTCGTCACGACAAATTCTATCATTGCTGATATGACCAAGACTATCGCAGGTGACAAGATTGACTTGCATAGCATCGTCCCTATCGGACAAGACCCTCATGAATACGAACCCCTCCCTGAAGATGTCAAAAAGACCTCCCAAGCAGACCTCATCTTCTACAACGGCATTAATCTTGAAACAGGGGGAAATGCTTGGTTTAGTAAACTGGTTAAAAATGCCAATAAAATCGAGAATAAAGATTATTTTGCTGTCAGTGATGGTGTAGAGGTCATCTACCTTGAAGGCGAAGATGAAAAGGGAAAAGAGGATCCACATGCTTGGCTTAATCTTGAAAATGGAATGATTTATGCTAAGAATATCGCCAAACACCTTATAGCAAAAGATCCTAAGAACAAAGAAAACTACGAAAAAAATCTAGCTACTTATCTCCAACAACTGTCTGAACTTGATCAAAAAGCTAAGGAAAACTTTAGCACTATCCCTTCTGATCAAAAAATGATTGTCACTAGCGAAGGGGCTTTCAAATATTTCTCAAAAGCCTACCAAATCCCATCAGCTTATATCTGGGAAATCAACACCGAAGAAGAGGGCTCTCCAGAACAAATCAAGCAACTCGTCGAAAAACTGCGCCAAACCAAGGTTCCCGCTCTTTTTGTCGAAAGCAGTGTCGATGATCGTCCTATGAAAACTATCTCTAAAGACACTAATATTCCCATTTACGCCAAGATTTTTACAGATTCTGTAGCTGAAAAAGGAGACGATGGCGATAGCTACTATGCTATGATGAAGTGGAACTTAGACAAAATCGCACAAGGGCTTAGTCAATAATCCCATCCATAAACGTGTTTTGAACTCCTATTTCATAAGTGATTAGGAGTTTCCTTTTTGGAGATACTTGGCATAAGACCTAGGCTTTACTTTTTATTTAGAATTTTGTTATACTATATAAGATAAAAAGAGAGGACAAACCGATGACGCCTAATAAAGAAGATTATTTAAAATGCATCTATGACCTCGGACAACAAGAACATAAAATTACCAACAAGCAAATCGCACAAGAAATGTCAGTATCAGCACCAGCGGCTTCTGAGATGACGAAAAAACTGATTGCCCAAAAGCTCATTCAAAAAGACAAGGACAAAGGCTACCTCCTCCAGCAAGAAGGCATGAAACAAGTCGCCAATCTCTACCGTAAGCACCGCTTGATTGAAGTGCTACTTCTAAACCACCTAGCCTATTCGACCGATGAAGTACATGACGAAGCTGAAGTTCTGGAGCATGTCGTCTCTGATCATTTCATTGAGCGCTTAGATAAAATGCTAGGTTATCCTGAGGAATGCCCTCATGGAGGCACTATTCCAAAGCCTAATTCTCCCTTGATTGAGGCTCACCAAACAACACTCAGCCAGATTGATACATTAGGCTCTTACACTCTTGTACGTGTTAGAGATAGCCGCAATCTCCTTCACTACATGGAACAGCACCAACTGCATATCGGTATGCCCATCCAGATTCTTGAGCATGATAGTTTTGCAGGGACTTATACCGTTTGCGCTTCTGGCAATACCTTTCAAGTCACAGAAACCATTGCTAAGCGTATCTATGTGGAGTAAAAAAGAACCCCTAAGGGTTCTTTTTTACTTTTCTACTAAAATAGCAACTGTCTGATAAGGTTTTAAAACCAACTTTTCTGATACTGTTGTCTCAGGGTAATTACTGATAAGCACTCGTCCTGCTTCATAACCAGCTAATAAATCCAGCTCAGCCTCTTTTGCTGTAAAGTTATTGACAACTAATAATTGCTCCTTGCCTAATCGACGCTCAAAGGCATAAAGCTGCTTGCTATCAACATAAGCCGCCTTATAATCGCCTTGTGCAATGATAGGATAAGACTTTCTCAGAGCAATCAATTTTTGATAAAACGAGAAGATATTGCCTGTCTTTTCATTAGCTACATTGATCGTCTGATAAGACTTACCAACAGCTAACCACGGTTTGGCTTCTGAAAAGCCAGCGTTTAGACTATCATCCCACTGCATAGGCGTTCGTGAGTTATCGCGAGACTTAGCTTTGATAATAGCAAACGCTTCATCAGCAGACTTCCCTGCCTCTAATAGTTCTTGATAAGCATTGAGACTTTCAACGTCAACATAATCAGCCATACTATCATAGTCAGGATCAATCATACCAATCTCCTCACCCATGTAAATGTAAGGTGTCCCACGTGAGAGATGGATACTAGCAGCTAACATACAAGCACCTTCTTGACGGAAATGCTTGATATCAACAAAGCGGTTCAAGGCACGTGGCTGATCGTGATTGTTCCAAAACAAGGCACTCCAACCATTGCCCTCGCTCATTCCTTCTCCCCATGTATGAAAAAGTGTTTTTAACTCTTCAAAATCAAACGGTTTGATCGTCCATTTTTGACCATTATCATAGTCAACCTTGAGATGGTGGAAATTAAAGACCATTGATAATTCATGATTATCCGGATTACTATACTTGACACAGTTGTCAATGGTCGTTGAGCTCATCTCGCCTACTGTCATACTGTGACTATCTTGTCCAAAAGTAGCTTGATTAAGCATTTTGAGATAGTCATGTGTGATAGGACGGTCAGTATAAGCGGGCTTACCATCGTTGACAGGGCAGTCAACTAAGATCTCATCTTTACCAATCAAGTTGACAACGTCAAATCTAAAATGCTTAACCCCTTGATCTCGCCAAAAATTGACCACATCAAACAAAGCAGCTCTGACATTTGGATTGCGCCAGTTCAGATCAGCTTGAGTCACATCAAACAAATGAAGATAATATTTGCCAGTATCACCAAAGGGTGCCCAAGCATTGCCACCAAATTTTGAAACCCAATCCGTAGGCTCATCTCTTAGGATGAAAAAATCTTGGTAATACGGATCGCCTGCTAAAGCTTTTTGGAACCATTCATGATCAGTCGAGCAGTGATTGAGCACCATATCTAGCATCAACTCGATACCGTACTCTTTCGCTGTCTCTGCCAATACCTTAAAATCTTCCATCGTTCCAAAGAGAGGGTTTACAGCTGTGTAATCTGACACATCATAGCCATTATCCCTCTGAGGACTTGGATAGAAAGGGTTGAGCCAGATGACATCAATCCCCAGCTCATGAAGATAAGGCAACTTCTCACAAATACCTCGTAAATCCCCAACGCCATTGCCACTGCTATCTTTAAACGACTTGGGATAAATTTGATAAACAACACTTTTTTTGTCAAATGCCATCTCTTTTTGGTCCTCCTTTAGATACGACTTGCCGTCAGAATCTCTGCTCCCTTAGCCACCTCAGTTGGCAAGTCAACAATCGTGTCAATTTGATAATCATTTTGGTTAGTGACAATGACAGGTGTCTCTGTGATATAGCCTGCTTCTTTGATAAGCGCCATATCAAAACTAATCAACTTATCACCTGCTTTGACACTATCACCTTGCTTAACATGTGCGCTAAAGCCTTTACCGTCTAAGTTGACAGTATCCATACCGATATGCATTAAGACATCAACGCCCTTATCAGAGACGATGCCTACGGCATGCTTACTTGGAAATAGCACTGATACCACACCATCAACAGGAGCAATCAATTCTCCTTCTGTCGGTTCGATGAGCACACCTTGTCCCATGACACCTTGAGCAAAGACAGGGTCTTTAGCGTCTGATAATGGTTTAACTTCACCTGTTAATGGGCTTTTAAGCGTTTCAAGAGTTCCTTTAGTGATACCTGATTGCGCTTGAGCTTCCTCAATCGCATCCACTTGTGGTGCTTTGACTGTCTCATCTTCTGTCTTGGTAAAATAACCTGCTTTTCTAAAGAAAATCGTAAGCACAATTGGTACCACAATAGCTACTGCCATAGCTAGTAAGAAGGCTCCCCAATATTGGCTCTTGATAGACAACAAACCTGGAATACCACCAATACCAATTGCCGTAGCAGTAATATTAAACGTTGTTGACAAGAAACCAGCAATTCCTGAACCAATCATTCCTGCAACAAATGGGTAAACGTACTTGACATTGACACCAAAAAGTGCTGGCTCTGTAACACCTAAGTAAGCTGAAATAGTCGCCGGAAGAGCAATTTGCGCTTCACGCTCATTATGACGGTTCATCCAGTAATAAGCCAAAACAGCTGAGCCTTGTGCAATATTTGATAGAGCAATCATTGGCCAAAGAGCTGTACCACCTGTATCTGCAACCAACTGTGTATCAATGGCATTGGTCATATGATGTAAGCCTGTAATAACAAATGGTGCATAAAGAGCGCCAAACACCGCTCCAAAGAGCCACTTAAACGAACCTGTCAAGCCCATAAGAACAACTGTTGACAACCATTGACCAATAGTCCAACCAATAGGACCAAGAACGGTATGAGCCAAGATAAGTGCTGGAATAAGTGATAAAAATGGCACAAAAATCATAGAAACCACTTCAGGAATGACTTTTCGCCAAAAGCGCTCAAGATAAGCTAAAGATAGACCCGATAAAAGTGCTGGAATGACCTGTGCTTGATAACCGATACGATTTACCGTAAAGAAACCAAAATCCCAAGACCAGTTTTTAGCAATCTCAGCTGCTGGCGTACTAGCTACTTCATAAGCGTTCAGAAGCTGCGGAGATACCAAACAAATCCCAAGAACAATCCCCAAAATCTGAGATGTGCCCATCTTACGTGTGACAGACCACACAATACCTACGGGTAAAAAGTGAAAAATAGCTTGCCCTGGTAGCCATAAAAAGCTATTAACCCCACTCCAAAATTGTGATACATCTACAATCGTGTTGTAAATAGGAGCCCCATCTGAGTTGACTTGTTTAACGCCATCAACAATTTTTTGACCGAGCCACTCCATCTGCACGCCTTCTAGGATATTTCTAAACCCTAGAATCAATCCCCCCACAATGATAGCTGGGATGATTGGTGTAAAGATTTCAGCCAACAAGGTCATCAATTGTTGAAGCCAATTTTGATTGCTTTTAGCAGCTGATTTTGCAGCTTCTTTGGACACACCTTCGATGCCAGAGACTGCTGTAAAGTCATTGTAAAAGATAGGGACGTCATTTCCGATAATGACCTGAAATTGTCCAGCATTAGTAAAGGTTCCCTTGACAGCACCAATAGCTTCAATCGCCTTAGTGTCTGCTTTTTTATCATCATTTAGGACAAAGCGCATCCGCGTCGCACAATGTGTGACAGCACTGATATTGTCCTTTCCGCCAATAGCATCTAAGAGCGTCTTGGCATCTTGTTCAAATTTTCCCATGGTTCCTTCTTCCTCCTCTAGGGATTGGTTTTAACACTTTTATTGTAACCGTTTTTAAAGTTGTATGCAATTTATTTTGACAAAAAGCCCTACTTTTTGGTAAAATAAGGTGAGTTGTATGTTTTTTTAACAACAAATCTCATCAAGGAAGACTATATGAAAAAATATCAAAGCATTGCAGAGCAGCTCGAAAAAGCTATCTTAGACGGTCACTATCCTGCCCATCATTTTTTACCTTCTGAGGACCAACTAGCAAAACACTATCAGGTCAGTCGTGATACCATTAGACGTTCACTCAAAGTACTCAGTGAGCAAGGACTAATCCAAAAAATCCACGGAGCAGGCTCACAGGTGCTTAAAAGAGAGCAAATCCATTTTCCTATATCAGAGCTAACAAGCTATCAAGAACTGACCCAAGCACTTCATATCAACTCAACAACCAATGTTATTGCCATTGATAAACTTATCGTGGACAAGAACTTATCTGAGTTAACACATTTTCCTATCAATAGTATTATTTGGCGTGTTGTACGTCAAAGAGTAGTCGATGGGGTTGCCTCGGTACTAGACATTGATTATCTCAGAAAAGATTTGGTCCCTCAGATGACTAGGAGTATCGCTGAGCATTCCATTTACCAATACTTAGAACAGGACATAGGCTTAGTGATTGACTTTGCTCAAAAAGAAATCACCATTGATCAAGTCACCTCTATGGACAAGCTTTTATTAGACTTGGGGGCTGAACATCATGTCGTATCGGTCAAATCACAGGTCTTTTTAGACAATCACCGCCAATTTCAATTCACAGAAAGCCGTCATAAATTGGATAAATTTAAATTTGTCGATTTTGCACGTCGTAAAAAGTCTCTGCATTGACATTTTGAGCGAGATTAGGCATAATGACACTATGATGATATTTTTACTACCAACTGCCAAAGAAATGACGGATACTGCTGAGCCTATTGGTATTGACCTAGAGCCAAAAACACAAACCATCGTAGATGAGATGGCTTCTCGTACTATCAGTGAACTGGCTACAAGCTATCACATCTCAGACGCTCAAGCGACAACAGAAGCTGAGCGCTGGCAAGAGCTGCAAAAGAAAAGAGCGCCTCTAAAAAAAGCCCTCCACCTCTTCAATGGTCTTATGTACCGCCATATCCATCGCAGTGATTTGACACCTGATGAAGAGACTTACATCAAAGAGCGCCTCTATATTACCTCGAGCCTTTACGGGATTATTCCAGCATACCAGCTGATTTCCCCACATCGACTTGATTTTAATACCAAAATACGAATCCACAATCAGACTTTAAAAAGCTACTGGCGCACTAGCTATGATGCCTTTTTAAAAGATCATAAGCTGGTCATCTCACTTCTGTCTAGTGAGTTTGAGCAAGTCTTTTCACCAGCTCTACGCCAAAACCTCATTCGAGTGACCTTTATGGAAAGTCATGGAGGTAACCTAAAAAACCACTCCACCATTTCTAAAAAGGCACGCGGACAGTTCTTTAGCCAAGCCGCAAACCACAATGTCCAAACGATGGATGAACTCAAACAGCTGAGCTGGCAGGGATTTTGCTATCGCAATGATTTATCCACAGAACAAGAGCTTGTCTTTGTCAAAGAAAAACACTAAAAGGTAGAGCAGTTGCCCTACCTTTTAGCTTGTCAAGACACTTGACGCTTTTAAACCAATGACTTATCCACAATTATCCACAGCCTGTGGAGAAAATAGAGGATAAGTTGGGGATAGCATCTTAGCTTGTGGAGAAAAAGACCTAAAGGTGACAATTAAGGTGTCAACACCTTCTCTAAAAACAGTTATGTAATCTCATTCTAGCTCTGTCAAGAGAGGAATCCACTTTTCCACACTATTTATCCACAAGTTGTTGATAAGAGGCATGTTGTTTTGTGGATAAAGATATACCATCCCTAACACAAGCTGTCAAGCTAATGTTACAGGAGCTCCTCTCGACTAACTTGTTCAAAGGTTTTTCCGTGTCCATCATTGAGCTTCTCCCAAATCACCACTTTATCTTGCTTTAAGGACTGCTGCACATCAATAATACGTTGATTAGACGACCCCCGAAATTGTAGCGTCAAATCTTTTTTACGGATATCAAAACGCCCATCCACTAAAATATCAATTAAAGATAACATCTCTAACTTATCCTCAGTCTCAACCATCAACTCTTCCCAAGTATAGCCCGTCCAAGACCAAATATCCTTATGTGGCAACTCACGTCGCACACGCTTAATCAAAGGAATCAAGAAACCGGTATTTAAAAAAGGTTCTCCTCCCAATAAGGTCAAGCCTTGCACATAGGGTTGTGCTAAGTCTGTCATGATTAGCTCTTCCAACTCTTGTGTATAAGGAACGCCAGCTCTAAATGACCAAGTTGCTGCGTTATAACACCCCTCACAGTGAAATTGGCAACCTGACACATAAAGAGAGTTACGGACACCCTCACCATCCACAAAATTAAAAGCTTTATAATCAATAATCCTTCCTTGGCTCAATACGTCACTACGCCATTCCTTAGGTTTTGGAGTGTTCCATCTTGCTTGTCTCATCATTTATCCTCTCTAACGGTATCCAATAACGCTCAATCCCTGCTTCTTTAGTCTCTAAGAGACCTCCATTGGCTAAAATAACCCGACGACTCGCTTCATTCTTCTCGTGGCAGGTCAGTAAAGCCTGTTTGATATTTTTTTGCGATGCTATATCTAGGGCTAGAGCTAGCATCTTCTTAGCATAACCACGACCACGCTCAGTCGGTCGTGTCGAATAGCCAATATGGCCTCCTCGATGTCGCAAAGACTCTGTCAGACGCAGACGTAGATGCACAAAACCAACAGGATTCTGACCATCAAAGGCAACAAATTGTATTGCTGGAGTTCCATTGAAGCCCATCTCTTGTGCTTGATTTGACTCTAACCATCGGTCATAATCCCAACTGTCCATGTCGATATGCCACGCACCATCCATACTGCTATCGTGTCTTTGAAAATCATCTATCATCTCTAAAATCGCTATCTCATCTGCTTTACTAGGTCGCCGTAGTTCCATATCACCTCTCCTTATAGTATAAAAGTGGAAGTGCTTCACGCATCCTCCACTTTCTTTTTAGTTTGTTTTTCCTGCTTTTTTCAATAGCGCCTTCACACGCTCTTTTTGCGTATTATGAAGCCCTTTGACTTGTTTTTCATGGTAGCGTTCTACCTGTGCTTGTCCTTTATAGTCCAACTGATATTTTCCCATATTACTTCTCCTTCTTAATAATACCTGTCATGTAAATACTTGAGCCGTTCATGTGCTTGACACGCGCAGCAATTTCTTTATGACGTCCATTGACCATTGGGCGCGCTTGGGGATTTCCTAGGTAGCCACATGTCCTTTTGACCACATCCACAGTCTTTGGATCACTATTATGGCAATTCGGGCACATAAAACCTCTCTCTGTCGGTGTGAAATCCCCTTCAAAACCACACTCATAGCATTTGTCAATTGGAGTATTGGTTCCCAAATAGCCTACCCTATCATAAGCAAAATCCCATACCGCCTCTAGTGCCTTTGGATTTTGTTGCAAAACAGGGTACTCACAATAATGGATAAAACCACCTGTCGCTCCTGCTTCTGGATAGACTTTTTCAAACTCTAATTTCTCAAAAGGAGTGGGATTTTTACGCACATCATAATGAAACGAATTGGTGTAGTATTCTTTGTCTGTAATGTCTGACACCACACCAAATTTTTCCGTATCTAAACGGCAAAAACGATCTGTAAGACTCTCTGATGGGGTCGAATAAACTGAAAAATGATAATCATATTCGTCCGACCAAGCCTCACACAGCGTTTTCATTTCACGTACGATAGAAATACTAAAGTCCTTAGCCTCGTCATTTGTCTCCCAGTCACTGCCATAAAAGACAGTCGCCACCTCATATAGACCAATATAGCCTAGTGAGACCGTCGCACGACGATGTCTAAAAAGCTTATCAACACTATCATACTTACCAAGACGCTCTCCAAAAGCACCATATTGATATAAAATAGGAGCATTGGCTGGTATTGCTTCCTTGACACGCTCTACACGATAGACCAAAGCATCTTTGGCAATGCCCATACGTTCATAAAAGAGTTGCCAAAACTTAGCCTTATCTCCCTCAGACTCCATCGCAATACGTGGTAGATTGACAGTCACAACACCTAGATTCATCCGTCCCGAATTCACTTCACGACCCTCATCATCTCGCCATCCTTGTAAAAAAGAACGACACCCCATAGGGACTTTGAAAGAACCCGTCAACTCAACAATCTTATCATAAGACAACACATCTGGATACATCCGTTTTGTCGCACACTCCAAGGCTAGCTCCTTGATATCGTAGTTAGGGTCTTCTGGAGCAAGGTTTAAACCACGCTTTAGTGTAAAAATGAGTTTTGGAAAAATAGCTGTTCGATGTTCAGCTCCCAATCCTTTGATACGAATATTTAAGATAGCTTTTTGAATCTCACGTTCAAACCAGCTTGTCCCTAAACCAAAACCAAGCGACGTAAACGGTGTTTGACCGTTTGAGGTAAATAACGTATTGATTTCATACTCTAAAGACTGCATCGCATCATAGATATCTTTTTGCGTCTTTGAGAGGGCATAAGCTTCACGCCTGTCCTCAGCCACCCATTCTCTTGCATCCGCCATATGTTTCTCATAATTAAGCTTAGCATATGGTGCCAAGGTCTCATCAATACGGTCAGCCGAACAGCCACCATACTGACTAGAGGCGACATTGGCAATAATCTGTGAAATTTGAGCTGTCGCTGTCTGGATAGACTTAGGACTCTCTACCTCAGCATTACCAATCTTAAACCCTTTAGCCAACATCCCTTCAAAATCAATCAAGCAACAATTGGTCATCGGTGTATAAGGGCTATAATCAAGGTCGTGATAATGGATATCCCCTTTTTGATGCGCATTAGCAACATGTTCTGGTAGCATCTTTAAGCCAATAGACTTACCAACAATACCCGCTGTCAAATCACGCTGAGTATTGAAAACATCACTATCTTTATTAGCATTTTCATTAACGACACGTTGATCTTTTTGCAACAATTGCTCAATCGTAAAGTTAATGTCTCTAGCCTGTGAACGCTTAAAATCACGTTGCGTACGGTAGTTGATATACTCTTGTGCAATAGCATAAGCATTAGCTTCTAGCAATTCATGCTCTACGATGTTTTGAATTTCATAGATTTTGACATTTTCTATAAAACGTGCATGAATTTCAGCTACCACACGCTCACAAACTGCCCTTAGCTGCGCTTCCACTAATGGCGTTAGAGGTTGTACCTTGTCACTAGCTTTTAACAAGGCTTTATAAATCTTATTAGCATCAAAAGCCACCAAGCGCCCATCGCGCTTAATCACTTTGATATCAGAATCTTGAGTTACAATCATGTCTTCTACTTTTAGCATGTCACGTCTCCTTCTGTGACATCTATTATATCACTATGGCAAAAAAAATCAATATCTTGTGTTTCTTTTTATATTAAAACACAAGATATTGTTATTTTTCTATTTTTTCTGATAAAGTGTAAAGTCTCTCACACCACTTACTGAGACTTTTTTATAATCTTTTTTAAGAAGATTTGTAATCTCAGCTGGTATCGTCATCTTATTCTTGACGACGATATAGGCTGTCTTATCTTCTAAAAGATTATCAATCAAGGTCTGTTTATGGTCTTGACTATGGGTGTTGACCTCAGGTAGAGCAAACTGCGAGCTCGTACGGCGTTGACTATGGCTGTAAATAGCTGCTGTTTTATCCCAGACATAGATGGTATCCTCATTTGTCGTCTCCTTAGACAGATACGCTCCAATAGTGACACGTTCTTGATTAGGACTGGTCATCATCACAAGGCGGTAAGCCGAATGTCCTAAAGCAAAGATAACTAATAAGACAGGCAGGTAAAAGCCACGCTTGACATACGTCAATACAATATCTGACATACCTGTTCGTTGCGCACGACGCCTACGAAACTGGCTAGCGGTCAATATTAAACCATACATCGTCAAAGGCAATAAATGATAGAGACAATAATCACCTGAAAATAGTGCTAAGAGAGTATATACTACGCTTGTAAGCCCTAAAAGTATGGATATAACACGAATGTCTTGACGTTTAAAGATGCCTAATAAACCAGCCAGTATCCCCGAACCAAGACTCACTGCCAATTGTAAAGCAAAAGATAAGATAATATTATCATTGCCCATAACTGGTGTCGTAAAAGGATAAATAAAAGCTTGCTTGATATAAGAGGACAGTATTTGAAGATTAAAGATGAAAAAGCCTGCGGTATAAATGATTAAGGAAGTCCCAAAAATAATACATAGCAATTGGTAAAACCCACGTGCAAAGTGCTTATGTCTGATATTATAGATAGCAATGAACACAAAAGATAGAAGCCAAAAAACGACAGACTGTGGGTCAAATAAGAGTGCAAAAGCTCCCATAATGCCATAAATAATAAATGCTTCATCTTTGACCATTCCTGCAAAGTAGCGCACTAAAAACCAAATGGCAATCAAAACAAAAGGCATGCCAAACTGACTAGGATACAGACCACCGAATCCAAAGACTATATTAAGCACATAAAAAATCAGGGTGAATGCTAGGGTAATATCCCTACGGTCACTGACATAGTAGATGATTTTATAAAAATAAACACCAGCCGTGTAAAAAAATAGCATCTGGATAGGAACCAACCAAAATGTAGAACCCAGTAGATAACTCACTAAAATAAGCAAATAATAAGCAAAACCACCTGTCGCAAACACATCACTATATGGGAGCTGTCCTCTAACCATCATCATCCCAATATAAAGATTTTCTGATTGGACGCTATTAGCATAGTGAGTAAATAAAGGTACAGCGACACTTAACAGACTCACGACAGCACTCAATAGCAAGAGATAAAAACGATGGGACGTCGGAACACGAAAATTGCGGTCATGATTACGTCGCTCACCTACCTGATAAGAACGTGAAAGACGACTAAGTGTTTCTCTAGATTGTCCTGAGAGAGTTTCTGATGTAAAATTCACCTGGTTCTCCTGTCATTTAAAAACTTTAGGCTCATGCCTAAGGAAATCTTTCCTATCTTACAGTATAACAAAAACTGTCATTTAGTCAATTTCTTTACTAGGTATAGATAGTAGCGGATTTCCCAAAAATAGTGCCATTTTTTCTGGCAATAAGTTGCTAAAAAAGCTGTTTCTTTCTCACTCAATTCTGCCATAATATCTCCTTGATAGATTGATTATCTATCTATTCGTAAATCTTATAGCAAACAGCGCTTCTAGCGAAAAAGGCTGGGCACACCCAACCTCTTGATAGCTGTTACTCAGCTTCTTCATCCATAAAGCTATTGAAAACTTCCTCAATCATGTCCCACTCAGCATCAGAATCCTCAGGAATTGGCTCAAGATTGCCTTCACGACCGTCTTCATTTTCTGTGAAGGAATAAGCTTGAATCTCAATTTGACCTGACTCATCCTCCTCAGCACCTGCTGGGACTAATAAAACATAGTTTTTGCCAAACTGTTCACGACCATCAATAGTCAATAAAATTTCAAATAGGGTTTCATTACCTTGGTCATCTACCAAAGTAACCATTTCATGATTATGTTCATGATTGTCTGCCATTGTGTTCTCCTTTTTATCTCATCATTGCTAAACACATCGTTATCAACGATGCTACACAATCAAATCATTCGGTCTAAATAATTTTGTAAAATGAGTTGTGCCGCTAATTTATCAATGACTTTTTTACGTTTATGACGACTCACATCAGCCTGCTCAACCAGCATGCGCTCCGCTTGGACAGTCGTTAGACGCTCGTCTTGATAATCTACGGGTAAATCAAACAGGTCTATAACCTGCTGACCATAAGCTTGACTGGCTTCAACACGTGGACCGCTAGTGTTATTCATATTTTTAGGCAATCCAATAACAAATTTATCCACATGATACTGCTCTACCAACTCACCTAGGCGCTCAAATCCAAATTCACCCGCTTCTTCATCTATCTTGATAATTTCAAGACCTTGAGCAGTGAAGCCTAAAGGATCACTGATAGCAACACCGACAGTCTTTGAGCCTACATCAAGTCCCATAATTCTCATAGATCAATCCCATTTCCTTTGAGGTAGAACTTGACTAATTCTTCGACGATTTCATCGCGCTCATATTTCCTAACTTTATTTCTCGCATCATTATAACGAGGGATATAAGCTGGGTCCCCACTTAGGACATAACCTACAATCTGGTTAATAGGATTATACCCTTTTTCTTCAAGTGATTTATACACTGTTGTTAGGGTATCGCTGATAGCTTGTTTGTTTCCATCATCAAGATTGAATCGAACAGTTTCATCTGTAAATCCCATACTTACACCTTCTTTCCAAAATGTCTAGTAAATGTTATTATAGCTCATTTTTGTACTTTTCACAAGTTGAAACACTCTAAAACTACAATTATCTGTTCATTATAGCACTTTTTCGCTATCCTGACCACAGCAAAACTCCCTCTAAATCAATTTAGAAGGAGCTTAAAGGAGTTATTTTACAAATGCGATTAAAGAGCTGCTCTCATACGTGCTTCTGTATTTTCAACATCACGAATAGAGCGTGGTAAGAAAGCACGAATATCATCTTCCTTATAGCCAACTTGAAGACGCTTGTCATCAATCAAAATAGGACTCTTTAAAATACGCGGATTTTCTTGAATCAAGTCAATGACTTGACTAAGACTCAAATCTTCGATATTACAGTTCAGAGCCTTAGCATATCGATTTTTAGAAGAAACGATACTCTCAATACCGTTTTCTGTTTTTGATAATATGTTTAAAATTTCGTCTTTTGTTAGTGGTTCTTTCCCAAGGTTTTGTTCTTTATAAGGAAGATGATGAGCATTGAGCCAAGTTTTGGCTTTTTTACAACTAGTACAACTTGAAATTGTATAAATCTTAATCATGTTCATCCTCACTTTCTATCCTATGATACTAATATTATAACATAGCTAGATAAATAAAACATAGGTCTTTAGACCTATTTTCATTCAAAACGAGTGATTAACTAAAAAAACAGTAAAAAACTAGCTTAAAGCTAGTTTTCAGCCTTATTCTTCGATTTCAATGGCATCATCAAGTTCTAAAACAAGGTCATCACTGTCTTCATCAGTTGATGTTTTGGAAGTTTTTGACGTGTCTTCTGGAGTTTTATGATCGGCTTTTTCGACATCTTCATCCTCAGAAATTAAGCCAAAATGAAGACGAACTTTACGATCAATTTCCTCAAAGACCTCAGGATGTTCTGCTAAGTATTTTTTAGCATTTTCAGAACCTTGACCAATTTTATCGTCATTATATGAATACCAAGATCCCGCTTTTTTGACAATGTCTAAATCACTGGCAATCTTCAACAACTCTCCTGTTTGAGAGATACCTTCGCCATACATGATTTCAACAACAGCTTCTCTAAAAGGTGGCGCCACTTTATTTTTCACCACTTTAATTTTAGTCTCTTTACCGACACTACTATCTTTTTGGTCTCCAGTACCTTTGATTTGTGTGTTACCCCTAACATCCAAACGCACAGAAGCATAAAATTTAAGAGCACGACCACCTGGTGTTGTCTCAGGATTACCAAACATGATACCAACTTTTTCACGTAATTGGTTGATAAAAATAGCAATCGTCTTGGTTTTATTGATAGAAGCTGATAATTTACGCATAGCCTGACTCATCATACGTGCCTGTAGTCCGACATGACTATCACCAATATCGCCATCAATCTCCGCACGAGGGACAAGAGCTGCCACAGAGTCCACAACCACTAAATCAATAGCACCAGAGTCAATCAGCTTACCTGCAATCTCGAGTCCTTGCTCTCCAGAATCTGGCTGTGAAAGCAATAATTCATCAATATTAACCCCAAGAGCCTGTGCGTAAGCTGGATCCAGCGCATGCTCAGCATCAATAAAGGCTGCAATACCACCTTCTTTTTGCGTTTGCGCTACGGCATGAAGCGCAACGGTTGTCTTACCTGAACTCTCAGGACCGTAAATTTCAACAATGCGTCCTTTCGGATAACCACCAGCACCCAAAGCGATATCCAGCGCTAAAGAACCTGAACTCATGACCTGCACTTTTTGCTCGGCACGCTCTCCAAGACGCATCACTGCCCCTTTACCATAGTCTTTTTCAATTGTCTTAAGAGCGATATCCAAAGCTTTTTGGCGTTCTTCACCAAATTTTTTTGTAATTTCTGCTGGTTTTTTACTTGTTTTTTTAGCCAAATCATTCTCCTTTTCTTACTGATTCTCTACAATCAAATGACCATATAGCTAATACTATATGCAACACTTCATTATATCAAATCTTAGTCATTTAATAAAGATTGACGTACGAGATTAAATGCATGTAAACAGCTAATATCGCGGACATCCTGACGGCTTCTCCCACCAATCAATACTTCGATAGAGTGCGTCCCATCTTTTGTGGCAATAGCGATGAAAACCGTTCCTGCTGGCTTGCCTTCGAGACTATCAGGACCTGCAACACCTGTCAAGCCAACTCCAATATCGGCTCCTAGTAAGTCACGAGAGCGCTCCGCCATTTTTTCTGCTGTAAAGCTACTGACAACACCATGTAAAGCTAAATCAGACAAGGGAATACCTAGCATTCGTGATTTTTCGTCCATACTATAAGTAACATAACCACCGTTAAAGACTTGTGATGCTCCTGAAAAATCCGCTAAACTAGCCTGAAAGAGTCCTGCTGTTAGACTTTCTGCGGCACTTATTGTTTTTTTCTTTTCCTTGAGTAAGTCAAAAACAACTCTAGCCAAACTCATATCATCCCCATAACCATAGTGAAACTCACCTAACAATCGTCCATCCAAACTCTTGACTGCTAAAATAGCCTCTTCTAAAGCGTCTAATTTAGCATCTGCTTCAGTCTGACTCTTTGCCTTCGTTGACAAGCGTAGGGTCACTTCACCCACTTTAGCATACGGCGCTAAGGTCGGATCACTCTGATGTTGAATCATATCCGCTAGTACCGTCACCAGTTGGCTTTCTCCGATACCAAAGAAACGCAATACTCTTGAATAAAGCCTCTGATGGTCACCCACCAAAAGCGGTAGTAACTCCTCAGTAACCATTGGTCTTAACTCACTTGGTGGTCCTGGCAATACAACATACGTCACACCATCCACACAAATAAGCCCTCCTACTGCTAATCCTGTTTTATTTTGTAGAGGAGTAGCCCCTTCAATCAATTGAGCTTGTCGTTCATTATTAGGCGTTCTACTATGCTCAGGTCTCATCGCAAAAAAGTCATCTAAGCGTTGACTAGCTTGCTCATCAAACACTAAGGAGCGTCCTAGGTACTTTGCTAGGGTCTGCTTAGTCAAATCATCTTCTGTCGGACCTAAACCACCACACAATATCACCAAGTCACTTCGCCTACGAGCTTGATCAATAACAACTAACAAACGCTCTTCATTATCTCCGACAGCCGTTTGAAAAAAGACATCGATACCTATTTCGGCACACTTTTCGGATAAAAACTGTGCGTTTGTATTGACAATCTGTCCTGTAAGAATCTCAGTTCCCACTGCAATCAGTTCAGCTTTCATCATTACCACCTACTTTTATATTCGTCATTTACTGTTATTGTAACAAAAAAAGTGATAAATCTACCACTTTTTATCATCAATCACTTAAAAGCACAATCATTTTCATGATCGTTGATAAGTCCTGCTGCCTGTAAAAAGGAATAGATGCAAACAGGACCGACAAAACGAAAGCCACGTCGCTTCATATCTTTGGAAATTCGCTCTGATAGCTCTGTTTTACTAGGAAGGTCCGTATAATGTTCAACTGAGTTGACCTGTGTCTTAAAACCAACAAACTCCCAAATATATGACGAAAAACTATCATAAGTCTCAAGTAATGTTTGATAAGCCCTAGCATTAGATCGCGTAGCGTATAATTTGGCACGATGACGAATAATATTGGGATTTTCTAACAATTTATCTAGTGCCTCATCTGTCATCATAGCTACTTTTTGAGGGTCATAATCATAAAAGGCTTCTCTGAAAGCTTGACGCTTGTTAAGTACCGTCTCCCAAGAAAGACCCGCTTGATAGGTCTCTAAACACAAAAGCTCAAATAAAGCTTGTTCCTTATGGAGCGGACGTCCCCACTCTTTATCGTGATAATCTATGTATAAAGGGTTTGATAGCTTAACCCATGAACAACGTTTCATCCTAACTCCTTTATGATTTCATCAACATTTTTAAGCTGGACTTGATGTAAGCTTCAGCCGTCTCATTGGTACCTTCAAAAAAGGCACGAATTTTCTTCAATTCACTAGCTTTATAACCCAGAGCAAGCAAGGCTTCCATAGCCTCTTCCAAAGCGTGATTACTAGCCGACTGTGCTTTGGCACTTTTCTTTGTATCCATACTTGGCTCGACAAATTTTCCAGACAAATCCAGAATCATCTGCTGAGCGGTCTTTTTTCCAATTTTAGGGAATTTAGTCAGATACTTGATATCGCTATTATCAATAGCACTCACCAGACCATCATTATCATCAACAGCAATAATAGCAAGAGCAGTCGTCGGTCCAATACCAGCAACAGAGATCAGATTTAAAAACACTGTTTTTTCATCTTGACTCTGAAACCCATACAAAAGCTGAGCATCTTCTCTAACCACTTGATGAAGGTATATCGTCACTTCTTGATTCACTTCGTCTGAAAAGCGATAAGGATTGGACACCATGATCATGTAGCCTAAGCCATAAGCTTCCACTACGATATACTTAGCTGTAATCCTCGTCAACGTCCCTTTGATATAATCGTACATCTTAACCTCTCTAATATTTTCCTAACTCACGCAAACTCGTGTGATTTTCCTGTATCCGACGAAACATTTTTTCCATATCTGATGGGCTAAAATGCACCAAAACAGGACGCCCGTGCGGACAATTGTAAGGATTTTGACAGTGAGACAGCTCTTCTAAGAGATGCCGCGCCGAGTAATCATCTAATTTATGATTTGCCTTGATACTACGTTTACAAGACATCATAATCGCAAGCTCTGCTCGATAACGTTTGATAGACACTTGATCTGTCAGCAAAAGCATATCACACATCTCATAGACACCTGACTCTATCTCAGCTTCTTTCATCCAGATAGGGTGCTCTCGTAAAATAAACGTATTGTCCCCATAAGGCTCCAAATGGATACCAACTTGGTTAAGTAGCGCCATTTTTTCTTGCAAAGCAATAAAGTCTGCCGCCGAAAATTCGAACAGATAAGGCACTAACAATTGTTGTAAAGCACTGTCAACATCACCAATCTTTTCACGGTAATACTCATACTTAACACGCTCTTGTGCGGCGTGTTGGTCAATAATAAACAATCCTTCACGACCTTGTGCAAATAGATAGGTCCCGTGCATCTGCCCAAAATAATCTATTTCAGGAAAAGTAGAGCTTTCTTCACTTTCTAGCTTGTTGACCATGCTAGAGAGTTTTCGCTTATTTCGCACGTCCAACTGAGGATGCTCACTATCTTGGCTAGCGTCTATATGACGCTCTGCATAATGAACCTTTTGACTAATCTGCGTCTCTTTCTTTACAGAAGTGTCAACCTCTTTGTCAAGAATCAGTTGGGGGCTAGCCTCTTCTACTAGCCTATCTGAAGTGAGAAAATCATTTTTGTCTTGGTCATAGTAGAGCTGTGGCTTTTTAAGAGGTAGTCTTGTTTGTTCACCATATACCTTTTGTCTAACACTTGACTTGGCTAAATTTTCCAGCGCATCTGGGATAAGCTCCTGTGCTTTAAGTGCCTCTTTGATAGCCTCACTAATGAGAGTCATCAATTCTTTTTCTTTAGAAATTCTAACTTCTTGCTTAGTGGGATGCACATTGACATCGGCTAAATAGGGATCAATCTGGATATCAAGCACAGCAAGTGGGAAACGCCCTACCATTAACTTTGATCCATAACCATCTAAAATCGCTTTATTCAATAGAAAATTTTTGATATAACGGCCATTTATCAAAAGAGTAATATAATTGCGGTTGGCACGTGTCAACTCTGGTAAGCTGACATAGCCAGCCACTTCAAAATCAAGATCAGCAGATGAAATAGCAATCATCTTCTTAGCAGTACTGATCCCATAAACACCTGCTATGGCCTGTCGTAAGTCACCATTTCCTGATGTTCTGAGTAACTCACGTCCGTCACTAATCAAGCGAAAAGCAATCTCAGGATGGGCCAAACTCTGCCGATTGAGAACATCTACAATATGCGAGAGCTCAGCTTGTAAGCTTTTCATGTATTTTAACCTGGCAGGTGTATTGAAAAAAAGGTCCTCTACACTAATCTTAGTTCCAACAGGAGTTGAAATCAGCTCTTCTTGCTCTATTTTGCCACCATTTGCCACAAGTAGCTTGCCAGAGGTGCTATCCTTAGTTGCTGTTTTAATCGTTAGACGACTAATAGAGGCGATAGACGGAAGCGCCTCACCACGAAATCCCAACGTCCGAATGCGAAATAGATCTGCTTGCTTTTTTATTTTACTGGTAGCATGACGGCGTAAACTGAGCGCCACATCCTCTGCTTGGATTCCCTCACCGTTGTCTGTGACGCTAATACGCTTCAAACCCGACTCTTCAATTTCAACTGTAATCTGACGACTACCTGCATCAATCGCATTTTCTAATAATTCCTTAACAACACTACTGGGTCTCTCGATGACCTCACCTGCTGCAATCTGATTGGCTAATATCTCAGGAAGTTCTATAATCTTTGACATATCTCACACTCCTTTTAAGCATTACAAGTCTTGTTTGAGTTTAAAAATCAAGTTCATAGCGTCCATCGGTGTTAGTTGCATCATGTCAATCTCTCTCAACGTTTTAATAATAGCCTCATGTGAATCATCTGCAAATAAAGACAATTGTTGCGCTGTCTCATAGACAGACGCTTGCTGAGTAGCTGCTAACTTATCTTCTTTGCTTTTGCTATGATCCTGTGACTCTAACTCTACTAAAATCTTATCTGCTCTATCTAACAAATCGCTTGGAAGCCCCGCTATCTTAGCAACATGGATACCGTAAGATTTATCTGCTGGTCCTGGAGCAATCTTATGTAGAAAAGTGACCTCGCCATCCTCCTCCAAGGTCGCAACATGCATGTTTACAAGATGTGTCAACGTATTTGACAAAGATGTCAACTCATGGTAATGTGTTGCAAACAAAGTTTTAGCTCGCACATGCTGATGAATATACTCTATTATCGCTTGTGCCAAGGCCATCCCATCATAAGTAGCAGTCCCTCTGCCTAACTCGTCAAAGAGAATAAGGGAATTTTCTGTAGCACGTTTAATCGCATGATTGGCCTCTGTCATCTCAACCATAAAGGTAGATTGCCCAGAAATAAGATCATCCGCTGCCCCAATACGTGTAAAGATAGCATCAAAAAGAGGTAAATCAACAGCCTGTGCCGCTACGTAAGAGCCCATCTGTGCCATGATAACACTCAAAGCTAGCTGACGCATATAAGTTGACTTACCAGACATATTTGGTCCTGTAATCAACTGAATACTGGTCGTCTCATCAAGCACAATACTGTTTGGGATATACTCTTGTACTCCCATGACTTTCTCTACAACAGCATGACGACCTTCTTCTATCTCAAGATGATGCCTTTGATTAAAGCGCGGTCTAACATAATGATTGGCCTCTGCGACAACTGCTAGACTTTGTAAAACATCAACTGTGGCTAGTTGTTTCGCTAAATATTGCAGACGCTTTATATAGCTTTCCACTTGACTGCGCACACGCATAAAGATATCATACTCTAAGTCAGATGATCGTTCACGCGCCTCTAGCATCTCTCCTTCTATCTTGGCTAATTCTGCAGTGCCAAAACGCTCCGAATTTTTTAAAGTCGCCTTGCGAAAGAAGTGCTCAGGTACTAGAGATAAGTTAGAGTTGGTCACATGAAAATAGTAGCCATCTTTTTTATTGTAGTCAATTTTAAGATTATGAATACCACTTGCTTGACGCTCCTTAGCTTCAATATCAGCAATCCAACCAGTACCTTCTTTTAGTACTTGACGATAATTATCTAATCTCTCATCAAAGCCTGTCTTAATGATATTGCCCTCTGTCAAAGTCAAGGGAGCTTCAGGATCGATCGCCGAAGTAATTAACATCTCAAGCTCTGGTAAAGGATCAATGTGCTGTATTAGATTGGCTAAAGAGGGACTCTCAAAGCTCTCTAAAATCCCCTTAATAACTGGAACTTGCGTCAGGGTATTTCCTAATTGCAGTAAATCTTTCGCATTAGCTTTACCAAACGACACTCTACTTGCCAAGCGTTCAATATCATACACACCCTTTAGACTATCACTCAAATCAGACCGCTCAAAAAAGTGATCCAAAAAAGTCTGAATGATGTCTTGACGCTCTTTTATTTGATCTTGACGTATCAAAGGACGATCAATCCATGTCCTAAGTAAGCGCATGCCCATAGCAGTCTTAGTCTGATCTAACAACCAGTAAAGACTACCGTGTTTTTTTCCTGTTCGAGCATTTTCAAGAAGATCAAGACTAAGTTTGGTACTGTAAGACATCTGTAAATAATCTTTGATCTCATAATGCCTCACAGCCTGCAAATGACTGAGTTCTCTTTTTTGCGTAACATGGATGTATTGGAAAAGTTTTTCTGCAGCTAAACGCTCCAAGACTGTCAAATCATCGGCTACCAGTGAAGAAGAGTAGCGCTCTGACTCCTTAGAAAGCAGAAGATTCATCTGTTTGACTAAAAGCTGCTCCTCGTCTTCTGACAGCTCATAGCCCACTACAATCTCACGCGCCTTGAGATTTAAAATCTCACTACGGACCAAATCAAAATCAGCCAGTTCCGTGACCAGGCACTCGCCTGTTGACACATCTATATACGCTAAACCGTAACCAGTTTGATCTTTGTCAATAGCAACCAGAAAGTTATTGCCATTGTCAGATCGGCTAGAATCTATGGTCGTCCCTGGTGTAATGACCTGCACCACCTCACGCTTAACCACACCGACTGCTTTTTTAGGATCTTCGATTTGCTCTGCAATAGCCACCTTATACCCTAAATCCACTAAGGTATCAATATATTGTTGGGCAGAATGAAAGGGAACTCCTGCCATAGGAATCGGCTCTTCTGCGTTTCGGTTACGACTTGTCAAGCTAATCTCTAATAGCTGTGCTGCCTTGACAGCATCTTCATAAAAAAGCTCATAAAAGTCTCCCATCCTAAAAAGCAAAAAAGCATCTGGATGCTCTTTTTTCATATCCAAATACTGCTGCATCGCTGGGGAAATTGTCTTATTTGCCATTTCCTAACTCCTCATTGATTCTCTCTTCTAAACGCTTAGTCACATATTGTAATAAATCACTAGCGTCTTGCATCTTTTCACGATAAGCCCAAATAAGAGGCTCTTTATCAAGCTGTTGATTAAGCTCTTTAGCTTCGTTAATCGCTTGCTTAGCGGCTTTATCTTTTTCAATCTTATGGTAGAGGACTGCCTCTTGTTGGCGCTCTTTCATCTTGATAATCAAAGGATTAAACTCATCTATCTGTAAAATGGTCTCTTCAATCTCATGAAATGCTTTGACACTGTCATGCTGACCAATCAGCTCAGTAAGCTTATCGAGCGCTTCTTGTAATGAACTCATAATTTATCCTTGATTTCTCGCTCAAAGCGTGTGGCTACCTGCTCATCTTGACAAATCACTAACAATGTATCGGCACCTGCTATTGTCCCTAAAACCATACCACTATCGTCACTATCAATAATATTAGCTAGTACATCTGCCTCACCAAGGCTAGTGTGTAACACTAGCATAAAGCCTGCTCGAGACACTTTCAAGATATACTGATACGCTCTTGGATTGAGGTCCAGACTAACAGGTATTGACAAACGATAGTACAATTTACCATCACTATAGCGTGCTTTCATCAAGCTCAGCTCACGCAAATCACGCGAAAGAGTCGCTTGTGTCACAAGGACACCTTCTGCTTCTAAACGTTGTCTAATCTCTTCTTGTGTCGCTACATTTTCAGTTTGAACCATTTGTTTAATACGCTCGTGGCGTTCTTTTTTATTCATAATTTTCCTCATTTATACAATCTTTCTTTAAGAATTATACCAGAATTCTTCCAAAAAAGCACCCCATGACTTATCATTCTTATCGCTTATTCATAAGAACCACTCTATTATCGTTTATTTTCCTAAAATATGGTATAATAATAAGACTAAATATACTAAATGAAACCAAGGAGAATGACATGGACACTAAATCTCTTGTGGCTACTACCATTCATCAGGCTGTTCCTGATTTGGCAGAAGACACCATTATCAACCTACTTGAAACTCCCAAAAATGCTGAGATGGGAGACATCGCCTTTCCAACCTTTACGCTAGCTAAGACACTTAGAAAAGCCCCTCAAATGATTGCTCAAGACATTGTGCAGTCTATCTCTACTGAGGCTTTTGAAAAAGTAGAGGCGGTTGGTCCTTATATCAACTTTTTCTTGGACAAATCAACCATTTCAGCAGAAGTATTATCAGAAGTTATCACTCAACAATCCAACTACGGTTCTCAAAATATCGGTCAAGGACGTAATGTGGCCATTGATATGTCTAGCCCTAACATTGCTAAACCTTTTTCTATCGGTCATTTGCGCTCTACCGTTATCGGCGATAGCTTAGCTAATATCTTTGCCAAAATCGGCTACCAACCTGTCAAAATCAATCACCTAGGGGACTGGGGCAAGCAATTTGGACTCTTAATTGTCGCTTACAAAAAATGGGGAGATGAAGCAGCTGTCAAGGCTCACCCCATCGACGAACTTTTAAAACTTTATGTTCGTATCAATGCAGAAGCTGAAAATGACCCAAGCATTGATGAAGAAGCAAGAGAATGGTTCCGAAAACTAGAAGCTGGTGATGAGGAAGCAACAGCTCTATGGCAGTGGTTCCGCGATGAAAGTCTAGTCGAGTTCAACCGTCTTTATGACAATCTTGATGTTACCTTTGACAGCTATAACGGCGAAGCCTTCTACAACGATAAGATGGACGAAGTCATTGACCTTTTAAGCCAAAAAGGACTCCTCCAAGAATCTCAAGGGGCTCAAGTGGTCAATCTTGAAAAATACGGTATCGAACATCCTGCTCTTATTAAAAAATCCGATGGAGCTACGCTCTATATCACACGTGATTTAGCTGCCGCTCTCTACCGCAAACGTGAATATGATTTTGCTAAATCCATCTATGTTGTTGGAAACGAGCAAGCTGCTCACTTCAAGCAACTCAAAGCCGTCCTAAAAGAAATGGACTATGAGTGGGCTGATGATATTACCCATGTTCCCTTTGGCTTGGTCACTAAAGAAGGCAAAAAACTTTCTACACGTAAAGGGAATGTCATTCTCCTTGAACCTACTGTCGCTGAAGCCATTAGTCGTGCTAAAGCACAAATTGATAGTAAAAATCCAAACCTTAACAATAAAGATGAGGTCGCTCATGCGGTCGGTGCTGGAGCTATCAAGTTTTACGACTTAAAAACAGACCGTCTAAATGGCTATGACTTTAATCTTGAGGCTATGGTATCCTTTGAAGGTGAAACAGGCCCATACGTTCAGTATGCCCATGCCCGTATTCAATCCATTCTAAAAAAAGCAGACTTTACACCTGATAACCATAAAACTTACAGCTTAAATGACAATGAAAGTTGGGAAATCATCAAGTTGCTCCAAGACTTCCCTCGTCTTATCGTCCGTAGTGCAGATAACTTTGAACCGTCTATCATTGCTAAATTTGCAATCAGCCTTGCTCAAAGTTTCAACAAATACTACGCACACACACGTATCCTAGACCAATCATCTGAGCGTGACAGCCGACTAGCCCTCTGCTATGCCACAGGACTAGTCCTTAAAGAAGCCCTACACCTATTAGGTGTGGACGCACCAGACGAAATGTAACTAATAAAAAAACAACGATAAAATCGTTGTTTTTTTTATTTATCATAATGCTTACGCCGAATCTTAAAATCCGAGCTCACGACTTCATCAACATCAATGATAGACACAAAAGCATCTTCGTCATACGCTGCAATAATGGTCTTGACGTCACGAACTTCGCTAGGATTTAAAACGACATATAACACATCAAAGTCGGCCTTTGAATAAGCTCCTTGCCCTTTTAAAAAAGTCACACCGCGATTGATTTCTTCTAAAATAGCTGTCGAAATCTCCTGAGATGCCTTGGTCACAATTAACATCCCACGAACTGTATAACCTCCATTTTGGACTATGGTGAGGACTTGGCTAAAGACAAAACTAGCGACCAAAGTATAAAGCATATGCTGCAAATCAATATAGGTCAAAGACGCCAACAAAACCAAGGCATCTATAAAAAGTAAGGTCTGCCCTAGCTTAAAGGAACACTTTTCCTCCAAGACACATCCGATAATATCTGTCCCACCTGTCGTAGCACCATAACGAAAGACAATACCGCTACCAATTCCTGCCAGCAAACCAGCTACCACAGAAGCCAATATCATATCATTACGAATGGGAAGCTCAAATGGCACACGCTGCCAAATCCAAATAAAGACAGACATCAAAAAGCTTGCATAGATGGTATAAGAAATAGAGCGCTTGCCAAAAATCATAGCTCCCATAATAAAGAGAGGAATATTCAACAATAATGACGTATAAGCTGGATTGATACCGTACAAAGAATGCACAATCAAAGTCACTCCGGCAATTCCACCTTCAGCAAGATGGTTAGCCATATTGAGCTTGACAAAGCCAAACGTATAAATGGTAATACCTAGACTGACCAAAAGAAGCTGTCTCAAGTGAGACATAATAGACCTTGACTGTAACATACTTTTCTCCTTCATTTCCTAATCATCGTCTTTAAAACGACCGATGATATGAACATTCTCTGCCACCGAGACGAAAGCCTCGGGGTCTGTCTTTTTCATCAAATGCTTAAATTCACTGTATTCCTCACGTGTAATAATGGTCAACAATACCGATTTTTGTTCGTGGTTATAAGTTCCTTCTGCGTCGTGGATACAAGTAACACCTCTCTCTAGCTTTTTATGAATCTTTCTGACCACACGGTCTGGATGGCTAGTCACAATCATCGCCTGCATCTTCTTTTGCTTGGTAAAAATCGCATCTGTCACACGACTAGAGACAAAAATAGTCACCATCGAGTAAAGCGCATATTTCCAACCAAATAAAACGCCTGCAAATACCATAATCACACCATTAACCATCAGAGAGATACTGCCGACATCACGCCCTGTTTTTTTACGAATAGCCAGGCTAATAATGTCCGTCCCACCACTTGAAATGCGTGATTTCAGACCATAGCCTATCCCTACACCCATGACCAATCCGCCAAAAATAGCGTTGATTAGAGGGTCTGAGGTCAAGGTGACTTGAGGAATAAACTGAATAAAAAGAGTACTAACCGTCACCGTTATAAACGTGAAAATAGTAAATTTATGACCGATTTGCCGCCAAGCCAAGATCAATAGTGGAATATTGATGGCATAAAAAGCTAGGGCAATGGGAATGCTCACTCCCCAAATCCTAAAACTAATCGCTGAGAGGACTTGAGCAAGACCTGTTGCCCCACTTGAGTAAACGTGACCAGGCTGAAAAAAGAAATTGACAGCGACACTAGAGAGTAAACCATAAAGTAGAGAAGCTGATATCTTCTCGGCATACTTTTCGCGAGAAATACTTTGTAAGGTATCAAAGACACCCATTTTTTTAGCGCATTTTCCCACAATATAGCTAACTTTTTTTAGGAGAGGGGCTTTTTTAATTGTCATGACTTTCTACATGAAGAGATAATTCTACTAATTGTTGATCAGAAACAAGACTTGGCGCCTGTGTCATCGGATCACTTGCCTTGTTATTCTTAGGAAAGGCGATAACTTCACGGATATTATCTTTTCCAGCAAGGAGCATGACAAAGCGGTCAAGACCAATTGCCAAGCCTCCATGCGGTGGAAAACCATAATCCATAGCTTCAAGTAAGAACCCAAACTGTTCTTGAGCTTCTTGGTGTGAGAATCCTAGCGCTGTAAACATACGTTCTTGCAACTCTTTTTGGTTGATACGTAAGCTACCACCACCGAGTTCGTATCCATTTAGAACAATATCATAGGCAACTGCACGTACCTTAGATAAGTCTCCCTCTAGCTCATTGGCGCTATCTGCTTGTGGCAAGGTAAATGGATGGTGAGCACTTGTGTAGCGTCCTTCTTCTTCAGACCATTCAAACATTGGCCAGTCAACCACCCAAAGGAAGTTAAAGAGCGACTCGTCAATCATACCAAGCTCTTTAGCAATACGTGTTCGAAGAGCCCCTAGTGTTGTATTGGCAATTTCTAGACTATCTGCCACAAACAAAACCAAATCCTTATCAGATAACTGTAAAGTATCTGTCAACTTGCTTTCAACACTTGTCAAGAATTTAGCAATAGGACCTGTCAGCTTACCTTCTGCATATTTCACCCAGGCAAGACCTTTTGCACCATACTGCTTCGCCACATCTGTCAGTCTATCAATATCCTTACGTGAATAAGCATCCGCCTGTCCTTTTACCACAATCGCCTTGACAGCGTCAGCTTCTGAAAAGACTTTGAAGTCAACATCCTTGACAACTTCTGTCAAGTCTTGTAAAAGCATCTCAAAGCGAGTATCAGGCTTGTCTGAACCATAATAATTCATCGCATGATCATACGTCATCCGTGGAAACGGCAGGCTAACTTCAATACCCTTTGTCTCCTTCATGACACGTGCAATCATACCTTCTGTTAGATCTTGGATATCTTTATCCGACAAAAAACTTGTTTCCAAATCGACTTGTGTAAACTCAGGTTGACGATCACCTCGTAAATCTTCATCACGGAAACATTTGACGATTTGATAATAGCGATCAAATCCTGCATTCATCAAGAGCTGCTTGGTGATTTGTGGACTTTGTGGCAGAGCGTAAAAATGACCTTGATTGACACGACTTGGTACCAAATAATCACGAGCTCCTTCTGGTGTAGATTTGGTTAACATTGGTGTTTCTACATCGATAAAGCCCAGCTCATCCAGATAATTACGAATGGTATGCGTCACCTTGGCACGTAATTTAAAGTTCTCTAACATCTCTGGTCTGCGAAGGTCCAGATAACGATAGCGTAAGCGTGTCTCATCTGAGGCTTCTATACCATCTTTGATCTCAAAAGGTGTGGTTTTAGCTGTATTTAAAATAGTCAAACTTTCAACCTGCAACTCAACATGCCCTGTTGCAAGATTTGGATTAGCCTGCTCACGCGCACAAACAAGACCTGTCACCTCAATAACAAACTCACTACGCAAGCTCTCAGCCAGCTCCATAACACTTGATGTTACCTTCTCTGGGTTGATAACCAACTGCATAATCCCTTCACGGTCACGCAAGTCTATAAAAATAAGACCTCCCAGGTCACGGCGACGGCTAACCCAACCTTTTAAAGTCACTGTCTGACCGACATTTTCTTCACGAACACGCCCAGCATACATACTACGCTTCATAATAATACCAAGATGTGCCTATCACATCTACTTCCTTTCATCCTAAAATAGGTTCATCTTCCTTATTATATCAAAAAGACACGAAAAACCATAGCACCCCAAAAGAAGTTTTAAAGCTTTTAAGTAAATAAACACTACTTTTCAAGGTTTTTGACTTATCCGACACTTTCTCGCAAATGTGTCGTGTTCATCCTCTTAAAACTAAGCTATACTACTATTATCTTAGGAAAAAGGAGAAACTTATGTCACTTACAGACAAACAACAACAAATAGCGAGCAAAGCTATCGCTACCCACCATAACATCGAAAAAAATGTCATCAAAGCCTACCAAAAAACGGAGAAAGTTGCCCTATCAAGCTTTAACAACATATCTGATAAGATGATTCGCACTTTTTTTACCAAGGACGGTGAAAGCCTTGCAGAGACTAAACAAAGATTAGCTAAGCAAAAAAACAAAAACTAGACTGCAGAGAGGACTATCATGAAACAATCACACTTTATCGCCCTTATCAGCTATAGCCTAAGTACCCTTGTCCTTGCTCTTGGTGTTTGTATGATGACTCTTGCTGAATGGCATCTGCAAACACTAGGGATGCCAATTAGCATTATCGGTGTAGTCTTACTTATCATCAGCTACATCTACCAACAAAAACGCGCTCAACAGCCACTACTTCCGTCATTATCTGCTAAAACAATTGGACAAGTCGCTTATGTAGTAATCGCTATTCTCACCTTTGGTGGTGGATTTGCACTGGTCACTCTAGGTAACCTATTACTTGGGAGTCTCGTTAGCATTTTAGGAATCATCTTACTTATTGGCATCATCCCCCTTGTTATCGGTATCAAAAAAGGTTAAGCACTCGCTTAACCTTTCTTTTGTTGACGCTTTGGAATGCAGAGCTCAAGCGTATCTGCCATAAAGTCAATACTGTCACAACAATCTGCTAAGACCCAAGCCATCACAGTCTCTGTGATAGCTGCTAGAAAAAAAGTGGACATATAAAGGATTTGTCGCTTATCAAAGACATCTTGCTCATGATAAATCGGTGTAAAGATACGCTCCACCAGTAAAGGTAGGCGTTCTTGATGCTGAAAATCAAGACTGTGCTCATGATAAATCCGATACAATTCACGATGTTCCTTGACAAACGTTAAATACGGCACCAAGTAATAACGACTACTTAGCTGAGAGCTGTAAGCTACCCCACTGTCCCTCTGATAAGCTCTAAACTGCTCTAAAAAGAGATTTTGTAGTGATAGGTAAGCGTCTGCCAATAAAGCGACTTGGTTATCATAATACGCATAAAAGGTCGAACGATGTACCTTAGCTGCTTTACAAATCGCACTAACGGTCAACTCAGAAAAATCCTTCTCATCTAAAAGCGTGATTAAGGCTTTTTGCAAGCGGTGCTTAGCTAACTCTTTGTTAGACATCAAACCGTCTCCTATTGACCCTCTAGCGCCTCAAGAATGGTAGCAAAATCAGTCTTTATCTCATCGACCTTAACGGTTTGACTAGCTCTTGTCTGATTATTTTTCAAGGTCACTGTCTGTGTCTCGACTTCACTCTCACCAAGTGTCAGAATGACTTTTGCACCAAAAGCATCCGCAGCCTTAAACTGGGCTTTAATCTTGCGTCCTAGATAATCCCTATCTGCACTAAAACCTTGTTTTCGAATAGCCTGTACCAAGTCCAGCGCAAGCGTATTTGCCTCATCACCAAGAACAGCAATATAAGCATCCAATTTCTCAACAATAGGTAGAGCAACCCCTTGCTTTTCTAAAATCATCAAAAGACGCTCAACTCCTATACCAAAGCCAAAACCAGCAGTCTTAGGGCCACCAAAATACTCAACCAAACCATCATAGCGTCCACCAGCACAAACGGTCAACTCAGTCCCATCAACTGTGGTAATAAATTCAAAAATAGTATGGTTATAATAATCAAGCCCACGAACCATATTGGTATCAATGACATACGGAATCTCTAACAAATCTAGCATCTCACGTACCTGAGTAAAATGCGCTTGACTCTCCTCATCAAGGTAATCCAGAATAGACGGCGCATTTGCTACGGCTTTCTTATCCTCTTTTTCCTTAGAGTCAAGGACACGTAGAGGATTTTCATCCAAACGACGCTGGCTATCTTTAGATAAGCTCTCACGAAGCGGTGTCAGATAGTTGACCAAAGCCTCTCGATAAGCACTTCGACTCTCTGGACTTCCAAGTGTATTCAAGTGCAGTGTCACCTCTTTGACACCTAGCTTGTTAAACAATTGGTAAGCCATAGCAATCGTCTCAACATCCGTTGCAGGATTGCTTGAGCCAAAACACTCGACACCAATCTGATGAAATTCACGCAAACGTCCTGCTTGGGGGCGTTCATATCGAAACATAGGGCCCATATAATATAATTTTACAGGCTTTTGCACTTCAGGGGCAAACAGTTTATGTTCCACAAAAGAGCGCACAACAGGAGCTGTTCCTTCTGGACGAAGAGTGATGTGACGACCTCCCTTATCATGAAAATCATACATCTCCTTTGTCACAATGTCAGTGGTATCTCCTACTGAGCGACTAATCACTTCGTAATGTTCAAACATAGGCGTACGCACCTCAGCATAGCGATAAGCCTTGAACGTCTCACGCGCCATTTCTTCTACATATTGCCATTTGGCAGAATCTTGGGGCAAAATGTCCTGCGTTCCTTTTGGTTTTTGCAATGTCATAATAGCTATCCTCGTCTTAAATATAGTCTCTTTATTTTACCACAATTCAAGGACAAGAAAAAGCTAGAAAACAACCTGTTTCACATGAAACGACTTCTCAATGACCTGAGCTCATCTTTAAGCCAATAAGTCCAACCAAAAGTAAGAAAACAAAAAACAACTTTGATAAGCTAACAGCTTCTTCAAACCATATGATTCCGACAAAAACAGCCCCTAGAGCACCGATGCCTGTCCAAATCGCATAAGCTGTCCCTAACAGCAGAGCCTTTGTTGACTGTGACAAAAAATAAAAAGGCACTACCATCCCAGCAAGGGTCAATAAAGTAAACTTCAAGTTGGTGAAACCATCAGATAGCTTGAGACAAGTCGCCCAAAAGACCTCTGTCAATCCTGCCATCATAACATATAACCAAGCCATAATAACCTCCAAAAAATAAAAAAGGCACCTAGTGAAACATCTTTAACAGCCTAACGATGTTTCAGTAAGTGCCCCTTGACAACACGACAGCTAATCAAGGTAGTTGTATTGTAACCGAGACAGTTGATAATATCAACACCAAAAATATCAAAAAAATCTGTCAAGTAACTTTACTTTACAAAAAAGATATGCTATTATAGTTTAGTTGATGTAACATCAAGAACATTATTACTATCGGAGGATTTAAAAAATGGCAGTACCTGCACGTCACACTTCCAAAGCGAAGAAAAACAAACGTCGTACACACTACAAATTGACTGCTCCATCAGTACAATTTGATGAAACTACTGGAGATTACTCACGTTCTCACCGTGTATCCCTCAAAGGTTACTACAAAGGACGTAAAATCGCTAAAGCTGGCAAATAATAGAAGGGAGATACCATGCGCGTAAACATTACACTTGAACACAAAGAATCTGGTGAACGCTTGTACCTTACTTCAAAAAACAAACGTAACACGCCAGACCGTCTTCAACTTAAAAAATACTCACCAAAATTGCGTAAACACGTGATTTTTACTGAAGTTAAGTAGACATTCAATACACGTCATCTGACGTTAAAAATGCTGATTTTAAGCGATTCTTGAAATTTCAAATTTCAATAGATTGCAATAAAAATCACCCGAATGACTACATTTTTGACTACATTTTTTGTGAAATAATTATAGAAATTCGGATATACAAAAGGAACTCTAGCTTAAGTGCTAGAGTTCCTTTTTTGTAGTTAAAAGTGAGAATTTACTTTGAGCTAATATCAAATTACAATGTTCAACTGTAAAATTTCCAGTAGCCATCATAAAGACATCTAACAGCAATTCTTCATCATTAGATTGAGTCCGTAATGTTCTTCCTGATAGCTCTAAAAATTTATAAGCTATCTTATGAGGTAAAGAAAGAGCTACAGACAAAGCAATCACTGTCCTCATCTTTGGTTCTTTAGTATTATTTAGTAAACTATAGATTGAGCGCTCTGATATTAACGATGTAAAGGCGAGGTCTTGAATCGTCATATCTCGCCAATCTCGTAAATAATTTAGCGCTCCCCCAAAGTCAGGTGGTAATTCATCAAGAACTTTTTTTATCTCATTCCCATGACTCATTAGCATCGAAGCTTCTTCTTCAAGCTTCAGATTTTCGTCATTATTTGGGTAGTGAAAATGAGAGGTGACACTATCATCGACTGAATTATCAAGCATTTTAGCAAATGACAATTTCGTTTTACTCTGAGATATGCTTTTCTTTTCAAAAACCAAACAACATTCTTCCATATGAGTTCTGGCATATGCCGTTAGCTCGGGAAGTTCGTTTGACTTGGTAGTAATATACTTAGCATCATTTAAACATACATGAGCTTCCGCATAAATCAGACCTCCTTCAGAAAGTCTATGACGTAATGACTCATGTTTTGATACTAACTGAGATAAATCAGAGAGTCCTATCGAAAATGTTTGGTCAACTCCTAGAAAACCTTTTTGCCAAGAATGGGCTGGAACATAGCGACCATCGACATAATTAAATGCTCCCCTAGCCTCCTCTACTCCAAATTCTGCTATCCGTTTTTGAGCTGCAATAATAGTCACCCCAAAATAATTCGCAGTAGCTTTAATTAAATCTTCAATGATATCTATCATTGAGTTCACTTGTCTATTTTCTTTTAACTCAGCAAATTTCAATTTGAGAAATTGTTGAGTCATAGCTTTAGGCATCATGATTTTAGGAGCGAGACTGTGTACTTGCCATTCCATCCAATCCGTTTCTACAGCTTCTTCAGTTATTGAAATTTGAGCCACGCTATCAGCAGAACCCTTCTCTAGCTCCACTGAATATCGGTGTAAAATCCAATGTAAACATTCATGAACAATAGTATTATTGACAGTTCCTGATGGTCTAATTTTTTCTAGGTTACTATCGATAACAATAGTCATTTTAGATATCTCTTGCTCCGTGTCATCCTCAAAATAAATCCGCCCGAAAATAGAAGTGTCAGTGTTGATTTCTCTAAATTCAACACTAAGCCCCAATGTTTGAGCTAGAATATATGGATTAATTTGCATGGGTGACTTGAGTGCATCTGGATAATACAGTCTCAAAATTGCTTCCGCGGTATCATCTAGTTCATCTTTCCATAAAAAAGGTACTAGCTCATCAGAAAGAGGATGCTCGAAAAGACTTATCCTGCCCCTCTTGTATGGAGCAACCGATTGAATTTGAAAATTTTTAAGACCATCATCTACAAGTGCAGTACATGAGACACGTAGCCAACGATTTTTCTTTTGAGTATCTTCTGATTCAAAAATAGAACATCTAGACACCTCCGCATAGATGTTCACTAACACATCAATTTCTATTAAATCATCTTCTCTATTCCCAGCAGAAACATACTTTATTTCACTAAACTCAACAGAAACCAACTCTTTAAGCTCGTCAGCAATAACCCCTAAACGAATAACATTCTGCAGAACATAGTCAGTTCCTGCTCTAGATACCTCATCAAAGTAATGCTCTTTTACATAATTTGTAATTGAAGCCATATATCCTCCTAGGTATCAATTTGTAGACTTTTTAAAGTTCTCAGCTTGTCCAAGTACTTGCTCAAAGACTTCATCATTCCATTGCGGTGGGTATCCGTTTTCGTAGAGTAAGATTGTTAAGTCCATGTTCAGCTGACTCTTAATGTCCTCACGACTTGACCAGTCTGCATACTGAGCTTTGTCATCAACCAATTCTTTAATAACTTTAGCTAGGTCAATACATTTTTCATCAGCATATTCAAATTCATGTTCATCACGAACCTTGATAAGAATGTCATAAAAGGCTTTTTCTTCATAAGAAATTCCTAAATCTTTGAAAGAATCCATATCAATTTGAAGGTCTTTCAAAATCTTCATGATTTCATCCGAAAGGCTATTGATGAAATCTGCTGTCACCTCTGAAACAAAGATTTGACTATCTCTGTTATTATAGGCTTCAACAACTATCTCTAGTCTCTCTGAAAATTCAATGGCTTTAACCTGATTAGTTCCGCCGTACTGGTCAATGGCACGTTTTAACAACCTAAGCAGGGCATTAAATTTGGTGATTGGCATTTCTAAAGCATCAAGTTCATCTAGGAAACTTTCATCAAATAACTCTTGCTTATCATTATTAACAATATCCTCTACACCCGTTGAAGCAATAGCATTCTCAATCATCGTTTGAACATGCTTATTCATCATCTCAGCATCTGGAGCATTTCCCTTAGTTTGCTTATAAATAATAGAGCGGATAGCTAAATAAAATTGTGCCTTTTCAGTCTCTCCATCAGTAAGCTCACCAGATGGATAAACAATCTCATAAGCTGCTTTCATGCGGCGTGAGAGGTACATAAAACGTACTTCCATATCATGACTAGTCTGAACATACTCTGCCCCTTTATTAAGGCATAAAAGGCGTTCTGCTGGTGTTCCTTGATAAAAGTCTGTCGCATCAAAGTTGACTAATAATTCATCAATCAGACTCAATTGATTTCTAAATATTTTTAATGTAATATCTAGCTCATCAATCGGACTCTCTTGGTCGTCACCATACTTCTTAACAGCCTCTAACATTGCTCGCTTAATACCGATATAGTCAACAACTAAACCATGGTCTTTCCCTTCAAAGACGCGATTTACACGGGAAATCGTCTGAATGAGGGTATGTTTTTGAAGGGGTTTATCAATGTACATAACGGCAAGGGATGGTACGTCAAACCCAGTAATCCACATATCCACTACAATAACAATTTGAAAGTTTGAATCATTGTTTTTAAATTGAGCGTCTAACATCTTACGGTGTTTAGCATCTCCCAATAAATCATACATCTCCTTGACATCATCTTGGCTACGAGTTGCAACTATATTGACTTTAGGAAGAGATTCTAACTTCTCTAGTTCCTGCGGTGATAAGTCCTTACGCTCTGTTTTCTTCGCAATGAACCATTCTGGACGAACTGATTTTATAGCTTGGTAAACGTTAAAAGCATGTTCACGGTTCGAACAAACAACCATGGCTTTTTGAACAATCTCAGGTTTCTCACTAACTACCTTTTCATAGTGTTCAACAATATCATTAGCTACTTTTCGGATTCGGTCTGGGTGATTTAAAATTTGTGTCACCTTAGACATGGTACGTTTACTTGCCTCTATCTGCTCAATATTGGCACCCTGTTCCTCAACTTCTTTGTAGTAGTTGTCAATCTCAGCAACCTGTTCTTCATTCGTGATAACACGCGCTAGACGTGGTTCATAGGAAATACGAACCGTAATGCCGTCATCTGTTGATTCCTTCATTGTGTAAGATTCAACCACTTCACCAAAAACATGGATAGTCTCATCAATCGGTGTTCCTGTGAAACCAGCATAAGTCGCATTTGGAAATGAATCCCTCAGATACTTTGCAAAACCGTAAGAAGTTTCAACTCCAGCCTCTGTGTACTTCAGCTTAGAGCCTACATTGGTCTGTGTACGGTGTGCCTCATCTGAAATACAGATGATATTTGTTCGTTCAGAAAGCAGTCCTGTCACCTCTTCAAATTTTTGAATCGTGGTAATATAAACACCGCCACTTTCATTGATAGATAGCTCTTGCTTAAGTTCTGCTCGACTTCCAATCGTTTTAACTTTTTCTGTTTTCAGGTAACGTTTTGACCCTTCAAAAAGCTTACTAGTCTGGTCGCTTAAATCCTCACGGTCAACCAAAATAATCACCGTTGGAGATTTGAAGGTTTCTCGGTCATGTGTAGCTAGCAAGCGTGACAAGAAAAGCATGGTATTGGTCTTACCTGAACCAGTCGCACCAAAGTAAGTACCTCCTTTGCCGTCTCCATGAGGTTTTAAATGCAATTTAATATTTTCCAGCATCTTATTGGCTGCAAAAAACTGAGGATAGCGTGTCACGATAGCTGTATCCTTCTTATCAGAATCAGGATAGTAGATGAAATCTCGTAAAATAGCCACCACTCTATCTTTGGCAAAAGCTCCATGAATCATGGTCAAAAGAGCAGAGATACCGTTAGATACCTTCTCATCATCATTTGCCTTATTCCATGAATAGTAGTATTCATAAGGAGTGAAGATAGAACCCAACTTGGTATTAGCTCCATCAGAAATAACTGACAAGAAAGCATACTTCATCAGAGATGGAATATCCCTATTGTAGCGAATGGTAATCTGCTTCCAAGCGTCATAGACAGTTGTTATCTCCTGAATGGCTGTTTTAAACTCAAAAATAGCAACAGGGATCCCATTGATAAAGAGAATCAGGTCAGGTCGTCGCTCACGGACATCTTGAACAGTATATTGATTAACAACTTTAAAAATGTTATTTTCTGGATTCTCAAAATCAATATACTCAATATGAATCGGTGCTAGCGCTGAGTCATCACGAACTAAGTTAAAACCCTCATTTACTAGATAAAACGCTTCACGGTTCCCCCTATAAAGTGGAGTGTTAGGGACATATTTAAGTTTATTGATGACCTTTTCAAGTTCTGTAGCGGTTAGATTTGAATAGCGCTGGCTCAGAAACTCCCTCATATCTTCTTCAAGCAGAATATCATCATACTTGCGATGAAGTTTGTCGCCATTGATATAGTTATACCCCTGTTCTTGAAATAGCTCAATAATGGCTTCTTCAAGTTGAGCTTCGGTAAATTTAGGCATTCGCATTCGCCTCCTTTATCGCTCCAGCAATCAAAATAGGACAAATATCCTTGATTTGCTGTTTGAGTCTTTCATTGATGTCTTTGCGAGTGGTATAGGCATTGTAAATATCCACAATGGATTGCTGGACGTGAATGTCTGGGATTGGGATTTCAAATTCTCTCATCAAAGAAAAGTCAAACGTATCTCTTACCGACCCCATCGCCTTAAATAGAGTATAACGATGAGTCTCTCTTCGAGATAACCACATGATAAGGTATTCGGGTAATAAGCTACTCTTATCTATCACGTCGAAAACTACATACATTGGTGATACTATACATTTTTCTTTACATAGTGCAACGGAACCTAGATTTATTCTGGAAGGATTATAGGCTATTTCTCTTTCGTTAACAATAGAATATTTTGTAATATCAATTCCAGCCATCTTGGCTTTTGTTATCATAAAATTTCCCGTAGATTCTACGCCTCTAACACTAGTTACCATTCCTTCTATATTTTTAGAACCTGTCAGTTCAATATACTTCCCAATCGCTTCACTTGGCAGCTGTCGTCTGAGTTTTTCAATGGTTGCATCGCAGACCAATTTCAAATCTTCTAGCCCGTTTTCATATGACTTTTGATTGGTGAGCATGGCTTGATAGACAGCTACATACTTTTCTTGAATATGTAGAGGTGGAAGGTCAATTTCAATATCACACATATCATCCCATGAGAAAGTTTCACGTGCTGAACCCCATGAATTGTAACGTGCAAAACGGTCAAACTCTGGACGATTGAAGTACATAAAAAGGAACTCTGAGGAGAGTAATTCTGGTTCTTTTACTCTAAAAACAGTTGAAATAGATGAAACTAAATACTCATCATCTGACGAATTATAAGATAAGGAAATCTTTTCCCCACGTCTTGAAGTGTCTGCCACATAAGCAAAATACTTAGGTGGGATAACTTTATAAGATTTTAAACTGACCCCGTCTAATTTTGCTTTAGTTTCAATAAATTCCTTACTCGTTGAAATACCAACAACAGAATCAGCTCCCAATCTATTTTGGTTACGTTCATCATAGATTTCAATGTATTTTCCCAAATTAGTCAATGTCATAACCAATCCCCTTAAAGGCTTCTTCTAGGCTAACTTGTGAGGCTTTTTCTAGCGTCAAGACTTCTTTCATTTCGGCTTGAATACGAGCCATTTCTTTCTCATAATCAATTTCTAAGTCATGGTCAATAAATTCAACATACTTAGAAGGTGCAAGTGAGTAGCTAGCTTTGCGAATCTCCTCTAGACTTGCTGATTTGCATAATTCAGCTACATCTTCATAGCCTTCACCTGTTTGCCATGAGCGATAAATTGCTTTTACATCAGCAATTTGCTTATCAGTCAAGACTGTTTTTTTCTTTTTCTTGCTTTTTTCAACAACATATTGCTCTACATGGTCATCCCAGCGTCGTAAGTCACAGAAAAGAATTTCATGTTCACGATTACGGTATTGATGACCGTTTTTCAGGCCACCTTTTTTATTGTTGTTCAAAATCCAAAGCGTTACTGAAATATCTGTCGTATAGAACATATCACGAGGTAAGACGATAATCGCTTCGACCTTATCATTTTCAATGAGCTGTTTACGGATTTGATACTCTGTCCCATCGGCATTCAAAGCACCATTAGCCAGAAGAAAGCCTGCGACACCATCCGTCACATCTAATTTCGATAACATGTGCAGAATCCAAGCATAGTTGGCATTTGAAGCAGGTGGGACTTTATATCCTTCCCAGCGAGCGTCATTTAGCAACTCTTTTTCCCCACGCCAATCTTTTAAGTTGAATGGCGGATTAGCCATGATGTAGTCAACCTTCATATCCTTATGTTGGTCATCTGTAAAGCTCGAACTTTCGCCATAAGGCTTATTCCCGAGGTTATATGAAATTCCTCGAATCGCAAGATTCATTTTTGCCAAGCGACGGGTATCAGGGTTCTTTTCTTGACCAATGATAGAAATGCTTTTTTTGTTGCCATGGTGTTGCTCAACGAATTTCATAGACTGAACAAACATTCCTCCAGAACCACAAGCAGGGTCATAAACTCGCCCAGAATATGGCTCAATAAGTTCAGCAATCAACTTAACTGCTGAAGGCGGAGTATAGAACTCCCCCTCTTCTTTGGTACTCATCACTGCATAAGATTGCATGAAATATTCATAAACACGCCCAATCAAATCCTCTTCATGGAATTTATTTTGGTCAATCTTATTGATTTCGTCAATCAAGTTCTTTAAGGTTCTAATCTCGACACCTAAGCCAGCATAGAAGTTTGACAAAAGAGCACCTTCCAGAGAAGGATTGTCCTTTTCAATCGTTGCCATGGCTGTGTCAATTTTAATAGCTATATCATTGGAGCTTGATTCTTGAACAAGATAAGACCAGCGACTCTCTGGTTCAAGATAGAATACGTTTTGCGACGTATACGAGTCTTTCTTCTCGGCTAAAATCTTCACCAGTTCAGGTTTGTCAGCATATTCACGACTAATCTCCTGACGGCGATTTTCAAACTTATCACTAGCAAATTTAATAAAGACTAGACCAATAACGGCATCGCGGTTCTTTTCTGTTCCACCTGCTCCACGTAGAGCATTACGGCAATTAAAAAGAATTTGCTCTAGAGTTGCCTCTTTAGAAACTGTTTTTTTAGCCATTAAAAAGCACCTCCATTCTCAGTGAGTGAAGGTGTTTTTTTGCATGCTGAAAAAAGGTAGAAACTACCTGCTGTGTTGTGCTGTGTTGTGTTGTCAGATTGTATCACAACTGTTCTCCTAATCAAATTTTACTTACTACTATTATATCACGTGAGAAAATTTTTTGAAAAAAAGTTACGTGTTTTATGAACTAGGAGTTCATGTTTTATCACAGAATTAGCCCATAATTTGAACTTTATACTATAAAAATCCCTTAACAGTCGCCTAAAACACATGAACTAACAGGTCATGGGAAAAGTGATTACTATCAACTACAATGTAAACATAAGATGAAAATCTTAACAAAATCATTTTTATAGTCCTATATTGATGCGCATCAAACGGACGGATTGAAACTCAGAACATAGCTACATCATCAGGTGTAGACTGTGCCAACTGTTTCGCCGTTTCTTTGGTGTGCATTTTTCATACTCAATTCGGCAAACTACTGTGTTTCTCTTCCGTCCTAGGACGGAAAGGAAACTTTATGACTAACAAAGTCGAAGATAAACGTGAACGCAAGATTGCAAATGCTGTTAAGAGTGGCGATTGGAGCGGAGTTAATAAACTGCTCAGTCAAGCAATGGATAACCTTGAACGCAAGGAACGCTATTATGGCAAGACTAGTCTAAATGCTACTGTTACGAACGAAGGACGAGCAACGGAGCTTATGGATTTATATCCTGATAATACTTATAACCCCATTGAACAGTTACTTATCAAGGAGCGTAATGAACACCTCTACAATGTCCTCTCTAAGCTTCCAGAAGTTGACCTTCATATCTTCTTAGAAATTGCACTCTATGGCACTTCTGCACTACAACTGACCAAAGAGACACCATTCAAGAGCCATAAAACCGTTAAAAAGCACTATGAGGACACCCTTAATATCTTAAAAGAAGAACTCGGAAAATATTTCTAAAAAACTTTTAGCAGGAACTACCAATTTCCTGCTTTTTTCTCCTTATAGATAAGGAGGTAAGAAATTATGACCTAACAAGAGTCCAGCTCAAGACTAAAAAGGAGCACATCGACCCAACTCTACAAACACAATGAAAGATAAATGGTGAAAACTATGAAAACTCGTAATCGTAAAGGTGGCTACTCAGCCAATACAGCAACTGAATATATTGACATCAAACAAGCAATTCATTGCTTGAGCACTGAACTTGAACCTCAAATGAGATTTGAAGACGGTCAGCCGACAGGAGAAATTATTGCTCATAAAGCTTGGTTCTCTCAAAAAGGACTTCCACCCTTCCAAGTTAAATTTGAATCTGAGCTAACACTGCCTGCCTATATGACTATGGTTGAATTTGAGAACCTAGAAGCTTGTGAAGTTGGCTATAATGTCTATTTCCGTGCTACTAGTATTAAGGAGGTTAAATGATGACTAATAAAGAACTAGCTCAATACCTGCTCCAAAGTCTCAATATGGGACTTGGAGCCCTCATGCAAGGAGAAACTAGCTATACCAATAGCTTTGACACTAAGATTATGTCTGATGGCTTTCTGTTTATCCCTCGCTTACCAGCAGGTTATATCATTGATGATGAACTCTATCAGAAAATTTTCTTGATTGCCAATGCTTCCCTTTACCCACGTTATACCCTCTTAAAGCAAAATTCAGCCTATTTCATGGCATTAGATACTGATGACATACATGTTCAGCGAGGGCTTTTCTTTCCTTGGAAAAAAGGTGTTTCTGAGCGTTTAGTCATCTCAGATTTAGAGGAATTTTCAAAAATGCAGGAAAAAGATATTCTTCCAATTATGAAAAATCTCACTCTAAACTTTAATAAGGTTACTTCGCTAGCAATTGCTGGTAATAGTGGCTCTGGGAAGTCATATGCTCTTACCTACTTTCTAAGTTTATTAAAAAATTATTCTGAACTTATTATTGTAGACCCAAAGTTTGATACGCCGTCTCGCTGGGCTCGTGAAAATGGTATTGCCGTCATTCATCCTCAAAAGAACCGTTCAAAATCAGATTTTGTTTCGGAAATCAATGAAAATCTCAGTAATTGTCTAAATCTCATTCAGCAACGCCAAGAAATCCTTTACGACAATCCTGAACATCAATTTGACCATTTGACAATTGTCATTGATGAGGTACTGGCCTTGAGTGAAGGAGTAAACAAGACTATTAAGGATTCATTCTTTTCACTCTTGTCTCAAATTGCTTTACTTGGACGTGCCACTAAAGTCCACCTATTTTTAGTCAGCCAGAGGTTTGACCACAATACAATACCTGTATCAGTTCGTGAACAATTGAATGTACTGGTTCAAATAGGGAATATCAATAAGAAAACGACACAATTTCTCTTTCCTGACTTAGACCCTGAAGGAATTGTTATCCCAATAGGTAAGGGAACAGGACTCATCCAAATCATCGACAATGAACATCCCTATCAAGTTCTTCCTCTTCTTTGTCCTACCTACTACGCTAAGAAAGGTATACTCTAAACATGAAAAAGACTTTCTTTCAAAAATCATACAATCTTATTTCCTCCCTTCTTTTCGTTGGGGTAATTAGCTTCATACTCAGTTTCGCTTTCAATCTGCTTGTAAAATTGTTTGGAGATTTTGATATCCCATCTTTGAATAGTTTTATCATCATTATCCAAAATAAACTTATTCTTCTAGGAAGCTACACAAGCCAAATAGCCACCATACTTGTACTAGTTGCTGTTTCTCTGATTATCGTTGAGTTAGCCCAACGAATGATTAGCGATAGTATTTTGAACTACTTCAAGTCTGTCTACCAGACGATACGCCTGCGACAATTTCTCAGACAAGATGATAAATCAGAGTCTGCTATCACGATTGATAATCAGACAACCATAACAAAATTCAATCCAATTCTTAAAAATTTCAACCAAACAGGAAGAAAAGCAACTGTTGATGTCAGAAAAAGCACTGTTGTCGTCTTTCTCAAATATCCAAGGACACAACAAGCTCAGAAACTTCTGAGAGATATGGAAGCTCATATCAAGGAAGAAATTTCTAGCCGTAATCCAAATTATTATTTTTCTTCACCTAATCGGGAAGGAAATAAGCTCTGGTTTAAAGCTACAAGAAGATAAGGAAAGGGCGGTGCTTGGCTCACAAAGTGAAAGCCAAAGGCACTGCCCTTTCAAACTATCTAACTTAGCTATGTAATGGGGCTACTACGACCCCCATTACACCAATAATCAATAATCACAGTTTTGAAACAAGACTACCAAAATCACCCTAAAATTCTCCTAACAGATAAGAACTAGAAACGAGGTACCTGCCTATGGCAAAAGAAAAACGTTCTAACAAATGGGCTTTCCTTCTCTATCAAGAGAGTGCTCCTGAAAACTATTTGGAAATCCTTGAAGAAATGCACGTCCCCTTTGTGCTCAGTCCATGGCATGATAAAGATGTCAATAGACAAACAGGTGAGTTTAAGAAGTCGCATAAACATGGCGCTTTGTTCTTTGATTCACTTAAAAGCTACTCGCAAGTCTCAGAACTTTTGACAGAGAAACTAAACACACCTAGTCACGTTGAAATCGTCATGTCCCCTAAAGGTATGTATGATTACTTTATCCATGCTGAAAATCCTGAAAAGACACCTTACGATATCGAGGATATTGAATCAGGGTGTGGCTTTGAACTTGATAAATTTCTTATAAGCAATAACAACGATGAATTTCTTTCGACTGTGATTGATACTATTGAGGAGCATAATTTCACAGAGTTTAATAATCTTGTCATATATGCTCGTGAGGAAAACCCATTACTACTGAGTGTTATAGTTGATAAAACCTACTTCTTTGCGAAATATCTTGACTCTCGTCGTCACTCAGGCTATGGAAAGGACAACGATAATGACCAATAATGAATATGCCAAATTAACCCAAATTGAACAATTGTTAAATACCTTATTAACCATCATTCAACATCAACAAGAACAACAGAAAAGCTCTAACATCGTCACTCAAAAGGAATTGTTGTCAATTCTTCAGATTTCTCCTAACACCTTAAAATCGTGGGAGAAAACTGGTCTAAAGAGGCTTGAACCTCCTATAGAAGGAACACGTACAGTCTATTACAAAATGGAAGATGTTATAAAATACTTAACTCCTTAATCCAAAATGTGCTAAAATAAAACTATCACAATAAATAAATGTGAGGTTGTTATTTTAGCCTTTTATATATCCGAAATAAGAAGGCTACTATGCAAAAAGAAACTATCATTCACAACAATCGAAAGGTAACAAAAACTACAAAAAACAACGGTACAATCAGCTACACTCAAAGAGGTGTTTATATTGGGATTGATGTTAAGACTGGTAAAAAAGTCACCTCATCCATCACTGCCAAAACTTTACGAAGTCTTGACCGAAAAATCATGCAGGCTAGACTAGACTTTGAAGAAAAAGGGGCTACCTTAAAAGAGACTCTTGTCATCAATAATTTTGAAGAACTCGCAGAAGCGTGGTTCACTAGCTTTGTAACATGGGTGACCTCACAAAATACTATCAACCGTGTTAGAGGATACTTAGATACTTATATCATTCCAAAATTTGGTACTTATAAGCCTGAGGAAATAAAATCTGTTGATATTCAAGTATGGGTAAACAAACTTGCTCAACAATCAAAGAAATCTGTGGAATCAGGCGCTAAAAAGTCTAAAAAAGGACATGCCAAAGAGTTTGGGGCTGTTATCTATAAATTAAGTGATATTTTCGACTACGGTATTACCAACTTTGAACTCTCTTATAACCCAGCTAGAACAATAAAAATCCCACCTAAACCAAAACCATCTAAAGAGCGTATTATGGTGTTACATGAAGATGATTTAGCAACTTGGCTGAATTATCTAAGTAGCTTACCAAATACACGGGCTAATAGACGTTTTAAGGTCATATGTGATACCTTGCTAGCTTCTGCTTTGCGTATCAATGAACTGCTTGCAATGACCGTTCATGACCTTGATTTTGATAACAATGAGCTTATTGTTACCAAAACACTTATGTGGAGAGCTGCCAATAAAAAGCTTGGCATCAAGGGGGAGGTTGTCTGCAAAAATAGCGCTAAAACAGACTCAGGAAATCGCAGGGTCGCCGTTCCTAGAAAAACATTGGAAGACCTTAGAGATTTTCATAATGAGATGAACACTTACTTTGAAAAGCACGATTTACCCCCTACAGACCTTATTTTCCCGACTATCTATGGGAATTATATGTGCGATAGAAACGAGCGTACAACGCTTAAAAAGCGCCTCTCAGAGCTTGGCTTACCTGATTATGGTTTCCATCTGTTTCGTCACACACATGCTTCCATGATGCTTAATGCAGGTGCAAACTGGAAAGAGCTCCAAATCAGAATGGGGCATAAGTCAATCAAGACAACCATGGACACCTATGCTGAACTAGCACCTAAGAAAAAGTCTGAGGCTGTTGATATTTATCTCAAAGAAATTGCCAAACTTACATCTTAATAAAATGACTACATTTTTGACTACATTTTATTAGATATAAACTCAAAAACGTTGATATAACAACGTTTATGCCATGCTGAAATAACACTAATAAACCTTTACTGAGGTTAAATAAAACAAAATCCGAGAGATTACTGAACTGCACCCCAAAAGTTAGACATAAAATCTAACAATTGGAGTGCTTTTCTTATGAAGTTAAGTTATGAAGATAAAGTAGAAATCTATTATTTACG